>JAGVJG010000139.1 GCA_020051235.1 Parachlamydiales bacterium
ATTTGACAAAGCCGATTGCGATTGTTGTAGGAACAGAGCAGCTGGGTCTTTCTGATAAATGGCTCGATCAAGCCGATATTAAAGTGCGAATTCCGATGCTTGGAGTCGCCGATTCATTAAACGTGGCCACCGCAACAACCCTTATGCTTTATGAAGCTCTCAGACAAAGACGTATTGTTCGAAGATAACCATCTACTTGCTGTGAACAAGCAAGAAGATCTTCTCACGCAACCCAACGACACGCCTGAAATAAGCCTCGAAACCCTTGCTAAAGCCTATATTAAAGAAAAATATCAGAAACCCGGCAATGTCTACCTTCATGCGTGCCACCGTCTTGACAAACCCGTTTCAGGCATCGTCCTCTTCGCTAAAACTTCTAAAGCCCTTTCGCGAATGAATGAAGCCATTCGAAATCATAAAACTACAAAAAAGTACCTCGCTCGTCTCTCAAAATCCCTTTCCGAAAAAGGCACTCTTGAGCACACCCTCTCTCACGATGAATATCGCGCTCAAGAAGATCCCTCCGGAAAAAAATCCCGCCTATCTTACACAAAGCTGAAAGACGACCTTTACGAAATCGATCTAGAAACCGGACGCTACCACCAAATTCGTATCCAACTATCCCTCGCTGGCGCACCCATCATCGGCGACACAAAATATGGCGGCCCGCCCGCTGACCGTCTCTATCTGCATCACCATCGTTTCACCTTCCCGCATCCAGTTACAGGTGAAACAATCATCGTCAACTCTCCAAGTCCCTTCTAAGCGTTTTTTTGGACACAAAGAACAACAGGAAGATAGCGACAGGAAGAGAACAAAGGCGTTTGCTAAGTGCCAAGTTTAAGAATTTTTTTCTTCATGGGTTTCAATAATGACGATTCCGGTAGGTATAAAAACTAAATCATCTTCATTTTCTTCGTCTGATAAGAGCTTCTTTCGGCAAGCATCGCAAAGTTCATAAAGTGTATTTTTTTCTACCAATGAAATGCCTCTTGGAAAAAACTGTATATCGTTCTCACTATTGCAGATACCCGATTCTATAAAGTAGGTATTCATTTTGTTTTTGTAGCTTTCACAATCCGGAACGTTTCTAATAATGATTTTGTTGCCGCTTCTTTCCATTTCATTATAGTTTTCCGATGCACATAACGAACAAAAAAACATGAAAGTCAATAGATATCTCATAATAAAAATTAGATTATTCCCATCGTCTATATTAATCAAATGATATGCCCGAGGAATGATGAAGACAGCTTAAGGAAGAGCACAAACAAATACACGTTATCATTCTTATAATTGAGGGAATAGAATTACTCTTAGTGTTCTTACTGTTGTTATCTTCCTGTTGTTCTTTGTGTCCAAAAAACACCAAACGATAAACACCTAAATTTCTGTTTTAAGTTGTTCTGAAGGTGACTAATGAAACCAAGTAAGCGAGGCCGCTGATGAGGGCGATGGTGGCGCCGATGGGCCAGTCGAGTTCGAACGCGAGGGCGTTGCCGATGAGGCAGAAGGCGGCGGCGATGAAGCACGCGATAGCCATCATGTGGGAGAGGCGGTTAGTGAAAAAGTTTGCGATGGCGGCGGGGATCGTGAGGATAGTCATCACTAAAATCACCCCTACAATTTGGATGAGAAGGACAATGGTAATGGCGATAAGAGTTAGCAGCAAAAAGTAAAGCGCATTTACATTAAGGCCTTGCAGGCGTGCTTGATCTTCGTCGAAGCAGAGAATGAGAAATTGTTTGTGGAATTTTAGGACAGTGAGAATTAGGATAAGATCAAGGAGAGCAAGGATTTTTAAATCGTGCGGAGTGACCCACAAAATGTTTCCAACTAAGTAATTGGAAAGTTCCACGTTGGAGCCGGGCGTTTGCGCAATAAAGAGAACACCCACTGCCATACCGACAGACCAAATGGCTGCAATAAGCGAGTCTTCCCGCTCTTTTAAATTAATATGAATATATCCTATCAAAAGTGCGGAGAGTACAGCTGCAACAAGGGCTCCTCCTAGGGGAGTCAGCCAATGAATATCGTGGACACGTTCCAAGTAGAGAGAGAGACCAATACCCGATAAAACGGAGTGGGCGATCGATCCTGAAATGAACACAATTCTTTTCACAACGACATAAGATCCGATTACACCGCTTGCAATCGACGCTAAAAAGGCGGCGAGGAGGGATGCCATCAATATCGAATTACTCATCAAAGCCGTGAAAAAGGTCATTTTTTTCCTAGATGAATGAGGTGATTGGATTGGAAAAGAGGAGCGTGATAAAGGCCCATTGCAAAGTGTTCGCAAACTTCTTTTATGGTGAGAGAAGTTACGGTTCTTTGAACTAATAAAAGACGATCGACTTCTTGAATGGCTGCGTTAAGATCGTGAGTGACCATTAAAATGGTGACTTTGCTTTTTAAAGTTTTTAAAAGAGCAAAAATTTCTTTTTCGCCTTGAGTATCGATGCTTGCTGTCGGTTCGTCAAGAAGCAAGATTTTAGGTTTTGAGACGAGAGCGCGTGCTATTAAAACGCGTTGAAGCTGTCCGCCCGATAAATTCCCCACCGTTGCATCGGCCAGATGCGAAATCCCTAATTCTTCAAGACAAACGAGCGCTTCTTTTTCTTTGTCAGCGGGATAAACGCCCCATAAGTTTAAATCAGAAATAGAGCCCGATAGGACGATTTCTTTAACGGTAATGGGGAACTGTTTGTCGATACTCAGGGTTTGAGGGACATAGCCAATGTGAGGATAATTTTCTCTAGGATTTTTCCCGAATATTTCTATTGTTCCTACGTTCGGTTTTAAAAAACCAAGGAGCAATTTCATTAACGTCGATTTGCCGCCCCCATTAGGACCAATGACCCCAATAAATTCGTGGGGTTCAACAGAAAAAGTTACGTCATGGAGAATGCATGTATGATTGTAAGAAAAGCAAAGCTCTTTTACATCAATCGCCTTCATAATCCTTCCCTAAAAGCCTCGGAAATATTTTTCATGCTATTCAAATAATCTTCAGAATAAGGATCGAGGGTAACAATGCCCGCTTTCAAAATGTCTGCAAAGATCTCAGCTCCTTTTGAGCTATATTGCGGCTGCACAAAAATCTTTTTGATTTGAAGTTGCTTTGCAAGATTTAACAACACGGTTGTTTTTTGGGGAGTAGGTTCATGACCTTCCGTTTCAATCGATAGCTGTTTCAACTGATAGTCTCTGCAAAAATAGCCGTATGAGGGATGAGAGACCATTACCGTTTTGTCTTTAAACGGAGCAAGCTCTTTTGTGATTTGCTTATCGAGCGAACTAAGTTCCTCGAGGAACTTTTTTAGATTCTTTTCGTAAAACGCTTTATTTTCAGGGAATCTTTCACAAAGGGCGTTATACATAGTGATGGCTTGTGTTTTCGCAAGTCTCAAGCTCATCCAGATGTGAAGATCTTCGCCCCCATGGCAGCAGCCTTGAGGAATAAGGGAGAGTCCCTTTCTTAAATCCACAACGGCTAAAGCCGGATTATGGGACTGAATGGCTTGAATAGCTCTTCCTTCAAATCCTTCTCCAATCGCAAACCAAATATCTGCTCGACTGGCAGCCAAAATTGTTTTTGGGGGAGGTTCATAACTATGGGGTGAGGCTCCCGCAGGAATCATTACAATGATATCCACAGTACTTCCCGCAATTTTTTGAACAAAAAATTTATGGGGGAGAACCGACACAATGACCGAAGAGGCCAAGAGGTAAATAGGGAGTAAAAGAGCTATAAAAAATGCGTTCACGTGCTAAGTGTGATGTATAAGTTGTTATTCGTCAACTTCCAGCATGCTATCAATATATAATTTATTTTTTGATTTATTGAAGATTTTCAATCTTGCTTTCCAAACAAACACTTGCTATGCTCTTCTTCACCTTAGCCAATTTTCATTATGGAAGAGTGTCCGAGTGGCTTAAGGAGCACGCTTGGAAAGCGTGTGTACGCCATAAACGTACCGTGGGTTCGAATCCCACCTCTTCCGTTCTCAATACCTCAGCAAGTAAATGTCTTTGTAAAATGTTTTTTTAATCGACGTATTTCTGCTTTTGAATCCTTTCTGGGTCGTGATTATCTTTATCACGAAAAGGAGCCTGCTTATGCCCTAATAAGCGCTGCATTTTTATTCCTGCCCACCATTCAATCGTTGTAAGTCCATTAAAAAGTCCCTACGTCAACTACCGATTTTGAATGATTTGGTAGTTTTTGTTAGGCTCTAACTACCAATTCGTTACATTTTGGTAGATAATTGGTAGATGTCTATTTTGAGTGAAATATTTCTCGAAACCTGGAGAAAATGGTGGGTACGGGTTCTACGGCATGGATGCCGCCGACGCTTTTGCCGGCTTGGAAATAGTCGCGGGTAGAGGCGCCTTTCAGAGAAATTTCTTTAAAACGGCGGATGGAGCGAAGGCTGTAGAAGAGGCGCATCCATTTTTTGGTATAGGGGTTTTGTAGAAGTTTAGAGGCGAAGGGGGAGACGTCGGTGCCGATGGATTCTACGTAGGGGGTTTTAATCACGGCGAGGGGAACCCCTGTTACACGTAGGGTTTTAACGATGTCGGAAGGCTCTGCTTTCAAGATGGCTTCTTTATAAGATTCTTTTTCATGACATTCGGTTGTTGCGATAAGGCGAGTTCCGAGTTGTACTCCTTGATAACCTATAGAAAGAGCGTTGCCGAAAGCTTTTTCATCTCCAATTCCTCCTGCACAGATAAGAGGAAGGGAGAGATCTTTGAGATCGTTATAGAGGTCTTGAGGAGAAAGCGTTCCTGCGTGACCGCCTGCTTCGCTGTTTACACAGATAAGTCCATCTACCCCATAGTCGATCGCTTTAAGCGCCCATTTTCTTTCAGTCACATCATGATAAACAAGGCCGGAAGCCGCGTGAACTTTTTTTACGACAAAAGTAGGGTTGCCGAGAGCCGTAATAAAAAATCGAATGCCTTCTTCTAAAGCGAGATCAAGATATTTTTCCATTCTCTTTAGGTAGGCGTCCGAAGAACTCTCAACAATTAAATTCAGACCTATCGGTTTTTTAGTCAGAGTGCGAATGTAGCGGATGCCTTCACGAAAATCATAACCATGAACATAGGTGAGAGATAGGGGCTGTATGATGCCAATTCCTCCCGCTTCAGATACTGCCGCTACTAATTCAGGATTTGAGCAGGGATACATGGCTCCTCCTATGATAGGGAGCTCGATGCCAAGTTTCTCAGTAAAGGGTGTTGATTTCATGAAACAGCGTTATAGCTTTCATGAAGAATTGTTTCAACTTTTGATAGGGCGCTCATTCCATCGGTATAACCCATTTCAGTGCGTCTGAAAAACCAATCATCAGTCGATTTCATTCCCTCTTCCTTAATAGCAAAGCGCACATCATCCTCAGTATAAGGATGGTTGGGAGTAAGTGGGGTGCCAGTGTGAGGATAGGGGTCAATAAGAGGATGAGTTTTCGTCTGGCAGGGGGTATTTTTATTTAAAAGCTTACAAGCTTGATCAATCGTTTGTTCGGCGATCAATCTAAAGGTCGTGTATTTACCCCCGACGACGGAAATTTTATTATCTTCAACTTTGATCAAATGGTCGCGAGGAACTTCGGAAGGCGATAATGAATCGGTTTTTATAAGGGGTCGTAGTCCCGCGAAAGAAGAGATGATCGTTGTATCTGCCGAGGGGAAATAGTAGGTAAAAGCTTCAATTAAATAATCTATATCCGATTGTTCAACTTTTACTTCTGCCGGGTTGCCTTTAAAATGAGTGTCTGTCGTTCCCACTAAACTTAAGCCTCTCCAAGGAATGACAAAAAAAACGCGATTGTCTTGAGGCGCTCGCAAAATGAAAGCGGTTTCACTTTTTATAGAAGGAAGAACTAGATGAGCCCCTTTAGTGGGGGCGGTTAAAGGGCTGAAGGGACCCATGGCATTAATGGTGACTTTTCCCGTTTCCGTGCTCTCAGAATAGTTTTCGCAAACCGCACCTTTCTGTTTCGCATCATATAAATTGGCAAATACCAATCTTCCATCTTCTAAAAGCGCATCATAATAAAGGTAGCCTTCTTTGATGTCGGAACGGATTAAAGGAATATTATCGACATGCTTATGTTTTGGGAGAACCGAGGTAGCTAATAAATCGTATAAACTAAGACCGGCTTTAATTTTTAGACGGGCATCTTTATGAATAGGAAAAATGAAGGGGAGAGGTTTCACCATTTGAGATGCAAACTTTAATAGCCAGTCTCTTTCCACTAAACTTTCATGAGTCAGTTTAAAATTAAGCGATTCGAGATATCGAAGCCCCCCATGGGCCAGTTTTGAGGATTTGGAACTGGCTCCCGAGGCATAGTCATATTTTTCAATCAGTTTAACCGATAATCCTCTTAAGGCGGCATCACGAGCGCAAGCAGCACCCACTATGCCCCCTCCATAAATGACGATATCTTTCATAACCTCATTATTAACACATCAATCATATGATTTGAATAAGTCGTTTAGGAGTTGATCCATGGATTCTAGGGCTTGATTTCTGCCTTCCGTAAAATGATTAAGCATAAAGACGAAAATCATTCGATGTCCGTGGGAGTTAATCCAATACCCTCCTAAATTATAGACTCCGTCTAAGCCCCCTGTTTTTGCGTATAACCTTCTTTCCAAGAAAGTGTTTTTAAAACGGTTTTTTAAAGTGCCTTCGACACCGGCAAGGGGAAGATAGGGGTCAAGCGAGTCATTTTTTAAGAGTTCATGGACTTCGAGAGGAGATAGGTGGTTATGACGGGAAAGTCCTGAGCCATCGACCAAATGAATATCCGGCGTTGGCTGCAAATCAATATTTAAAACTTCGGCAATGAGATTGTCACTTTCGAAGAGCATCTCTTTGACCAATTCCGATAGAGGTTTGGAAAAGTGACTGGCCACTTTAATTTCTTCTTCAACATCTGAAATTTGGTTAAGAACAGTAATCCCATGATTTTCGAGAATTCTTGCGAATTTTTGAGTGATAAATTCATTTAAATTTAAAGTGGGCACGAATAAATCTTTGGTATCTTGAATAGCACCCTCAATTTTAACCGGTTCATAAAATGATGAGGTTACTTCTATTTCTTTCACATCGTCTTTCACAAGAACCGTACTCACTTCAGAATCAAAAAGGGGAGGATTTTGAATTGCATAATCACCTGGTTCGGTCGGGATAAAATGAATTAGATGGCCATTTCTATTTAAATTAACTTTCGAGAATAGTGAAAAATAGGGCGCAGTAAGGTCTTCAACTTCCGCATGCCGATTCATAATAGGTTTTGCTCGGATAAGAATTGAGCCTTGAATGGTTTTTACTCCCATTTCTTTTAAATGATGGGCAAAGTGAGTGAGCCCGTCTTCATTAAAGAGCGGATCGCCTTCTCCAACTAAGATAATATCACCCTTAATTATTCCCTCATCGAGCGAACTATTAATGAACAAACTTGTTTCAAATCGATTTTCAGGGCCAAATCGATTCAATGCTTTTTGAGCCGTAAATAACTTTGTGACAGAGGCCGGAGTAAAATATTTCTCTTCGTTGTGAGTGATTAACCATTTCTCAGCCGTTTGATCATATAAGACGATACCGCAAATCGCGTGAGGAAATTTTTGTTCGAATTCTGCGATGGGATCTCTTGTTTCACTCCAAATCCAGGAGATAAAAATTAAAGAAAGGGGAGTAAGAAGTAATAGAATTTTCTTGTTCATAAATAGCGTGGCCTCCTATGAATTTAAGTCATGAAGATTTTACTCTCGTTTCTTTTGATCGCAAGCACGATTTATGCAGATAACGTTGATATGCTTATTGAAAAGCATCGTGAAAAATATAGTATTCCGGGAGTGGCGCTCGCGGTCGTACAAAAAGGAAAAGAACCGAAGTATTATTTTGCGGGTAAAGCAGATCCAAGAACCAATAAACCCATTCGACCCGATTCTATTTTTGAAATAGCCTCTATTACAAAAGTCTTTGTTACGACACTGCTTGCCTTGGAAGTGGAAAGAGGAACAGTCAAGCTAAGCGATCCGGCCTATAAATATATTCCTGGGCTTGAAAGATCGCCTCTTCAAGGATTTAAATCGGTAACTTTAGCAGAGCTTGCGACTCATACCGCGAGTCTTCAGCGCGACCCTGAAGGATTGAAAACACGCGAAGAAGTAATCGAGTTTTTAAGAACATGGAATCCCGCTTATCCTTTAGCTACGAAGTATGTTTATTCGAACATGGGATTTGGCCTTTTAGCTTATGCAATGTCGGGCGTGACCCATACACAACTTGAGCCCTTATTAAAAAAAGAAATTTTTGCTCCTCTGGGTATGACCAGCACCTTTATCGAAGTTCCCAACTATAAAAGACCCCTACTCGTTCAAGGGTTCAATAAAGAGGGACAGCCTATTCCCCCGACTCCGGTTCGCATACTCCCAGGTGGTGGAGGTTTAAAGTCTACTCCTCGCGATATGGTCCAATTTTTATTAGCTAATATGGGGTTAACGGGTCCATCGACCTTAAAAGTAGCCCTTCAATTTGCTCATCAGCCTGTTTTTAAAGTTTCAGACAAAATGCAACTTGCTTTAGGTTGGCAGGTGGTTAATCAAGGCGATCATGTCATCATTGATAAAAACGGCGGATTGGCTGGATCAGCGAGCTATATTGGTTTTTCAGGCGATGTGGGAGTTGTTGTGCTTTCCAATAAAGGAAAGTCACAAGCAACGGTTTTAGGTCGTGCCGTTCTCATGGAACTATTAAAAGAGGCACAAACTAAAGAAAGTCCCGCTCCCGCTAAGGCTGAACCTTTTGTGCGCTAATTGATTCACCTACAGAACTTGATAAAGAAAAATCAGGAGAAACAGAGGATCTCTCTTCAGTGAGAGGTATAACTCTTTGAATCAACGAGTTAAGATCTCTATCGCTGCCTAACGTTACAGAGGCGGCTTGTAAAACTTTTTCATCAAGAGAATTTTCAAGTGAGGTTTCTTTATCAAAGAAAGTTTCAATAATTCTGCAAATTCTAACCACATCGTTTTCAAAATCGACTTTATCTGCAAACCGAATGTATCCATTTTCCATTGCTAAATAAATTTTCTCATCTAACACGTAGGCGGTTTCAAGTGAGATGCATCCGTGAGCAAAACTTTTGCTATGTAGATATTGAACTGATTTACATAAACTAAGAATCGCTTGAGCTTTTATTTTTGCAGAACACGCTAATAGAGCATTTAAATTGCTCGAATACATAGCGAACAGCCACTCCGACTGTTTACCATCGTCTCGTATTTTTAAGGGAGGAGGCGTTAAACCCTTGTCTCTTTTATAGAAATCTAAATAAACGTTCTGAGCTTTTCTGTATTCAACGGGAGTATTCGAGAAATAAACATGCAAAAGCTGTTTTGATAGTCCTACTTGAAAATTGTCAAAAACAAGAAATAAGGACCTTCTTACAATAACATCAGAAGTTCGAGAAAGCTCTTCCCCTAGAATATAAATAGTTTTTAAAAAACCCTTTTCAAGTACAGCACCTTGAAGGTATTTTGCATTAAAGGGACCTAAGGGGAAGTGGACTATGGTTTTTACAAACCGCTGATAATAGTTATCTTTGTGTCTATTATGATCAAAGCTTCTAATTAGATCTGCTAATTGCATAAATCCTCCAGTCCATTGGCAAGAGAAGAGATATCTGCATAAGGAATAGCATCTTTTAAGTCTTTCCAAAATTCTTTTGGATTATCTAACCCTTTTGCAGCGCGATTACTTATAAGGACATCAGACTGGACAACCTTGTAAAGAATATTCCAAAATCTAAGTTGTAAAGAATCTTTTCTATTAACGAATGCGGGTAGTTTTTCTAGGGAAAAGTTCACAAGAATCCAATCTCTAACGTCTAAAATATTTGCCAATTGTTCACCCCACAAAATTAAGCCTAAACTAATAGTGTACGAATAAACGGGGCAAAACGGAGTAACGAGCCCATATTTGTTGTAGATAGACGATTTAATCGGATCATTTTCAGGCGCTTTCTGATCGATAACAAAATAGGAGGTTAATTTTCTAAACTCATCTATCATTGAATGATCTTTAGAAGAAATGATGTTCTTAGGAGTTAAATGAGTTAAACAAAGACCCAATTTATGTAATTTTACTAGAGTGGGTGTGACATCGGAAAGGGTTGCTTTAAACTTGGCTTCATTGCTTTTAAAAGTACCAATAAAATTTAAATCAAACCATTCTAGAATGGTTCCATCGTCTTTAGTTTTATGCCTAATAATAACGGGTCGACCCGTATAGGGTAGAGACAACATTCTTTGAAATTCAAGATATTTTCTTAGTTCTGCAACTTCTTCCGGAGTTCCCTTAACTCTTTTCCAGGTGACTTGAGTTTTTAAAAATTTGTCCTCAGATCCGCTAAGCGTGTAAGCAAAGGCTGAGTATTTTTTTTCTGAAGTCATTATTTGGATCTTTTCTTTTTTAACTACGAGAAATCGAGTGCCTAGAGAAGCAATAACTGCGAAAGAAAATCTATTATCATTTCTAAAAGATTTGTAAACACCAGTAGCTGTCAAAAGAGATTCCTTCAAAAGATCATTTTGGTAGGGTGGAAGAGCTTTGAACTCATTTCCCAAATTAACAAAAGTCATAAAAGTTCCTATTTTATATTATTACGAATGGTTTTCTTGTTCTCTTCCATTAACTTTTTTGAAATGGCTTCTGGAACCAAGTCATAGCGTTTCATTCGAATGGGGCCGTTCGGATTAAGAGTATCTTCATTTGTCATGAGCAATCGTAGTTGTAAGTAGGAGCCATCTTTTCCAATGAATGGTAAATTCAAAGAAGCAACGGAAGAAGGTTTAATTCCTTTGAGAGGGATTCCAAAAGGAAGAGAACTATATGAAAATTTGTCGGCATTCTTAAAAGAAGAGTCGGCATCAAAAAATTGTAGGATGCAGCCGGTTTTCGTATGTTTATTTAAAACATCTAAGTTTTTGTGAAAAAGTGCATCAACGATGGAGTTATCGATTCCGAGCTTTTTATAATACTTCTTTAAAAGCTCTATCGACTTACATTCTCCGCCTTCAATGGATCGATTTTTTAAATAAACGTGAAGGGAGCTTTCGGTAGAAAAATCAAAATTACTAAAGAGGGAAAAATTCATCGAAATGACGCGCGATTGCTGCTCGGGTCTCACATCGTTATAAGGGAAAAGAAAGTTAAGGACTTCTTGATCGTTGTTATAAAAGAGATAGGCCCCTTTTTGGCTCATCTTTTGATAGCTCAATTCTAGCTTAATTTTTTGAGTTATCGATTTTGGTAAAGGCCCCAAATGTTGAGTTAGAACAGAGATAGCCTGTTTATGATTCGTTTTCTCATCTACAAACAATCCCTTCTTTACGAGTCTAAACTGATCGAAGAGCTTCTTTTTATAAGCATAGTTCCAATCGCTTTTATAAAGTTGATCAAATTTTTTGTCGTTCTCAAGCCAGAAAAGGCCCTTATAGGGTTGTTCAAGTTGATCTAAATTCCATTGAACCCAGTTTTGTATAGGTTTAAAAAGCTGAAATTTTTCTTCTTGAGAAAGGTCCTTAAACTTCAGGTTTAATTCAGGAAGAGAATCTAAGATTAATATATTGATGGTTTTTTCCATCAAAGAATCACTGACTTGTTTAGGATCGAAAAGGTCGTAATAACTTGTAGTGCCTTCCACTAAATCAAAGAGGGGATCTCCCGGAATTCTTAAAAAGTGAAAATCATCTGGAACAACAACATCATCACGAACTTCATAGGCAGCCTTAATTAAATCCTGGAAAACTCGGAACATTTGAGTATGACCGTGATAGCCTATGAACGCTTCTTCCTTTTCGTTTTCGATAATTCTCATCAAAAAGGGGAGGCTTCGATCAAATTTTTCGGGATGAGAGCTGTATTTATGTAAACTATTGTAGATCTCTTCTAATGGAACAGATTTTAACTGTTCAGTAGTTAACGAATAACTATATAATGAAGAAAAGATTAGTAAAATTGATGCATAATAATAACGCATCAAAAGATTATATTAATTATATATTAAAAAAGCAATTCTATAATTATAAATTTAACTTGACGTTATGTTTTGAGGGATGGTTGAAAGCACCGCCTCTAACGTTCTGTACTCGTCTAGATATTGATTAGACATAGATTTTATAGACGAGCCATCTTGATGCTTTACGAAGAAAGGATCATCAAAAAGCTGATTTAATCTTAAAAAAGGTTCTTTCAAAATACCAATATCCATCGTTTTATCGGTTCGAAAGAGTTCTTTGTCGATTGAATCAATACTTTGTAAAAGAGCTGTGTAGGAAGTTTTAATTTCTTGAAAGGCCAGATCATTATTATTTTCTGGAATCGCTTTTGCGATTTCAGGAAGCAAAACTAAAGATCTAAACCCAACTTCTTTTAATCCATGTTGAACGGCTTTTTGTGAAATGACGCCAATCGTTTGAAGGGGAATTGTCGAAAGGGAAATGTCATATTTAGCTGCAGAAATAGAAAGCCGACCTAATGCGCTATTTACCTGGTTTACCAACGGCTCAATATTATTTTTAATTGAAAAATCGGCGATCGTCTCTAATCGTTTTATTAACGTTAAAAAGGTAAAGCTGACTCGATCGGCATGTGTAGTTTCGTAAGCCGATAGGTCTTTGTTTAAGTTTGGAAGACTTTTTGCGGCTTTTAAAAAATTCACCCCAACCGTTTTTAATTGTCCAATCGACTCGCTAGCAAGGGTAGAATTGTATTTTCGAATCGAGTTATTAGCCATTTCGGAAATGCTATCAATCGAGCTTATGATTTCTTCAATATTGTCTTCTTGAATGTATTTTTGTGTTTGCTCGGCGTAAAAATTAATCACTTTATATGGATTTAAGTAATCAAAAACCCGGTAGAAAACGAATTTAAGGCGATCGATAACAAATCCGGATAGAATGATCAGGCCTAATAAACCAAAATCAGGAACAAGCCCAATTTTCTGGAAAGAGAAGGCACCCAAAAAAAGCGCTACAATGGACGAAAGCAACACGAGTAAAATGTTTAATTTTAAGGAATTATCTTTTGAGATCCTATCGATTAACCGAGGAACTGAGCGTCTTTCCGTTTCGGCTAAGGGCGCGGCTGTAAATCCTAAAAACAGCGTTACGGCCAATATAGGTGTTACAAAAAGTAAATGAGCTAGCGGCCAAACGTAGGGAATGTCAGAAGGAATGAAATATAAAATCAGGGCGAATACAACGCTTATGAGGGTGGCTATCATAACTTCATTAAACGTATTGTAACATTTTCAAGCCAAGTATAATTTCGAAGCATATGGATGATCACGTAGAAAAGTGTAGGTCGTTAAGGGACGAGCTTTTGCGATGGAAAGAGGGGATTGGGCCCTCTGCAAATTTTAAAAAGCCTTTTTCGCATATGACTCGCGAAAAAGCTTATAAAAAGAAATCGCCTCCTATTAACTCTGCGAAACTGAATAAAATTCTTAAAGTTGATCCGAAGAATAAAATCATCATCACAGAGCCTTATGTCACTCAGGAAGATTTAGTTAAAGCGACTCTTCCTTATGGATTAATTCCTCCCGTCGTTGCAGAATTTAAAAAAATAACGGTAGGGGGAGCGATTATGGGCTCTTCTCTAGAATCCAGCGCTCACCGTTTTGGTCAATTTAATGATCCTTGTCGATCTTATGAAATTTTATTGGGGAATGGATCCATTGTTTCAACCTCTCCTCAAAATGATCCCGATTTATTTTATGGCGTTGCTAGCTCATTTGGAACGCTTGGGATTTTGCTTTCTGCTGAAATCCCTTTAGTAGAAGCCAAGCCCTACGTTGAAGTGGAAGTGCAAAGATTTATTTCGACAAAGGAATTTTCTAAGGAAATTAGCTTGCTTTGCCAAAAAGAAAATCGTCCTGATTATATTGAAGGGCTCATTTTTTCTAAGAATGATGCAAGAATTTTAAAGGGTCGTTTCGTAGATAGTCCCAAAACAAATGTTTATTCGCAAAAGAGCCACTCAAGTCCCTGGTATTATCAATATGTATTGGAAAACGATCATTTTACAATGACGACTTATGACTATATTTTTAGATATGATAGAGGGGCTTTTTGGATGGGCTCTTATGCATTATGGGCCTCTTTGCTTGCTCGATTTTGTTTTGAAAACACAAAATTCCCCCAATCGCTTTTAAAGCCTTTCATTGATCACAAAAAAGGCAAATATAATCAGCTTAAAACGCCCCCTTACCTATTTCGTTTATTGGCAGGTTGGGCGATGTCATCCTACGACCTATACAAGCTCTTGCATCAGAAAAAAGAGGGGTGGTTTAGTGAGCAATTTGTCATCCAAGATTTTTACCTTCCTGAAATGAACTTGGAGAATTATTTAAACTTCACGATAGAAAACCATCAAATATTTCCGATTTGGATATGTCCTTGTAAAGGAACGACAACTCCTCAATGGTGCTCTCCGCATAAAGGTGAGGGAATGTTTTATGATGTGGGAATTTATGGGTGGCCCCTCGAGCCGAAAAATGGACCTATTGCTTCTCAAGAGCTCGAAAACAAGGCGTATGAGTTAGGGGGTAGAAAAATGCTTTATAGTACAAACTATTTGAGCGAAGATCAGATTAAAAAACATTATGCATTAAATAAATTGGACCAACTAAGAGCAAAATATCAAGCCGGCCTATTTCCTTCTTTTTTGGATAAAGTTTTAAAATAACGATCCAATTTTAATAATGTATAAGCTTCCTCTTTCTCGGAAAGCAGGCTCATCTCAAACAATGCATTTAAATTCGGCAAATTGTTTCCACGAAACTTCACCCAGAGTTCTAAAAGGTTTACTTGATTTTGATATCGACCCATAACTTCATCAATTTGCTCTTTTGTGCTTTCAGCCGTTAGTCCAAGAGCTTTAAAATCGCAATCTTCTTTAAGTCCAATTGAAGGTTTGTAGTAATTTGAAAAAAAATAGGTTTCTTTTTCTTGAGGTGGAGGAGGGATTTGCCTTCTGATTGCTTCAAGATGACTCTGTGCCGCCTTATGGCGTTCTCTCAAAAGCCCTTTATAAGCCAAATATTGGTCCGCCCATTTTATTAGAAGTTTAGTGTAAGGACAAAACAAAAAATTAGTGGTTTCAAAAAGAGCCGCTTGTAATTCCACGGAAGAGGTCGTTAGAGAGAAAGTCGTATACTTATTTAGTCTTAAAAATGTTTGATTAAAATCTTCTGTCAATAACCGTGAGCTTAACTTTGGTGGAGAGCTCGCCGTGAGAATTGCAAAACTAGGTCTGCATTCGGTGCAAGAATTTCTTAAGTGCCACAAATATTCATAATTTGGAATACACATTCCGATTATTTTTAATTGTTCGTCCGTTAATGTGGCTGCTATTAAGGGAAAAGTAGATTGAAATTCAGGAATTCGTCGATAAAAAATCAATACAGTGGGGGGTATGGCTCGTAGCGCCTTACTCTCATCAGGCATGACTCTATGATGATCGGGAAACATGACATTAATTTGACGAATCAAAGAAGAAAACGATTGATATTTAAAAAATACAGCCGAATCCAACAATTCATCTACGACATCCGTCCTTATCTCATCGATTAGATCTGCGGCATTAGAAGGTAGGGGGAAATTTAAGGGCCTAAACCTTCGGCAAAAATCTTTCACATCAGTCGCGGTAGAAAGGTGTAATACATATAGAAATTGATGGGGAAAATCTGAAAATGTAACTTCAAAAAAATCTTTTCTGAGGCGAGGATTTATTAAAATGGATTTTAAAATCATGCAGATGGAGTTTCCGCTCATTTCAATTTTAGCAAGGGCATCGATAAATTGATTAATGTAGACATAGTTTTTTATTTGGCTTCCAATCCTTTCACCATGATGACGTTGAAAAGAAGCTACGATATATTTTGAAATTTGGGGATCTCGTAGAGACGTTATAAGAAGAGTGAAATAAAGCAAAAATTCAGGGTGGATACTGTAAGAATAAAACGTCGTTACGAGAACGGCCCTTAACTGAGGTGAGCGGATTTCGAATGCAAGTTGCCAGAGGCCCAGGTGATCAATTGGAAGAGAATTGACTATTATCGACGTTTGAGAGGGACTTAAAACTTCAAAAAAATTTTCTAAATAACTGCCATGTATAGTAGTTATTAATTCATTAAACTGTGAGCTTATAGTTATTAAATTAATTGCTGTTGAGTTTATTCTAAAAATATTAGTTAACTGGTGTAGTTCAAAATAATTTTGAGAATTGGTAATTATTATAAATTCAACTAATGAGATAGAGGAAAAAAACTGAGTTAGATCTTGTTCATGATTATGAAAAATAAAAGATTTTAAATATTTTTCCCTATCCGAGGAATGCGATAGGCCTTTTAAAGCTTCTTGGCGTTCTGTGTAATTTAATTTATTAAATAATAGTAAAGCCTCGTAAAAATAATTTTCAAAAAGAAGTTCGCACCACAACAAAGATAAATTATAAGTTTGTCTGAAAATAGAAATGTCATAATAATTTATATAATTAGATATATAATTACATCTTTCAATACGGGGAGTTATTATTATCTGGGTGATAACCGGGGTAATTGGATAGGTCATCAATTAGCCTTGCCGTTTTGATTAATATGCATCATAATAGGGATCGGAATATTATGCCTCTTTCAACAAAAATTGTTAAAGCTATTGATGATAGCGTAAATGCCGTCGCTCAACTTCGAGAACATACTCAATTTATAGAAGATGTCGCAGTTCTCTTAGCGGATACTTTTAAAAACGGCGGAAAAATTATTTTAGCTGGAAATGGGGGTAGTCTTTGTGACGCCGCGCATTTTGCAGAAGAATTAACGGGCTACTTTAGAGGCCCGAGACAAGCGCTGCCCGCCATCGTTCTTTCTGAGCCCGGACATCTCACTTGCACTGCAAACGATTCGAGTTTTGATGAAGTATTTGCAAGGGGGGTTGAAGCATTCGGAAAACCCAACGATCTTTTTATTGGACTTACAACTTCAGGAAACTCACCCAACATCATCCGCGCTTTTGAAGAGGCAAAAAAAAGAGGCCTTAAAACAGTCGCTTTTCTAGGTAAAGGCGGCGGTAAATTAAAGGGTGTTGCCGATCTTGAATTGATCATTAATGGATTTAAAACATCTGACCGCATTCAAGAGAGCCATATGGCCGCGATCCACATCATTTTAGAGGGGATGGAAGAGCTAATGTTTTCAAAAGAGCTTAAAGTCGTTCCTGAAAAAGTGAGAATGGGATGCGTCAGTTAGAACTTTTTTTCTTAAAAGTCATCCGTAAAGAAAAAAAAGGTCCCCATTTTGCACTCCTGCGTTTTGTTTTATGGTTGATATCCTATCCTTACCGCTTTGGAGTTTTTTTACGAAATTTCGCGTACGATCATGGCTGGTATTCCCGTTATTCCCCACCTATTCCACTTGTAATTTCAGTAGGTAATATCGTTGCGGGAGGTGCGGGAAAAACACCTGTCACTATATTGATTGCCGAGCAATTTTATCCCGACACGCCGATGGCGGTATTATCAAGAGGTTATCGCTCAGAAGCCGAGAAATTAAGCCATCCGGTGATTGTTTCCCAAGGTAAAGGGCCGACACATCCCGCTTCCTATACAGGCGATGAAGCCTTTTTGACTGCAGAAAGATTTCCTCAAGCTTTGGTCGTCGTTTCAAAAGATAGAAAAAAAGCCGCTAACACAGCAGCTAGAATGGGTGCGAAGTTAATTGTTTTAGATGACGGCCTTCAACATAGAAAAATTGCGCGCGATAAAGAAGTTGTTGTATTGGATGTTAACGATCCTTATGGCCTGGGCTATTATTTGCCTCGAGGCCTTCTGCGAGAAGGAAAAGGAGCTCTTAAAAGAGCCGATTTAATTATTTTGAATCACGCAAGCGCTCCGGAAAAATACGAACAATTAAAGAGGGATATCTCTCATTTATCTAATGCGCCCATCGTCGCCACTCGTTTAGAAGTTTCGGGTGTATATGAATACCCCTCACAAAAGCAAATCACTGTAAAAGGAAAGAGGATAGCTCTCTTTTCGGGGATCGCTCATCCCGATTATTTTACAAAAACGGCGCTCGGTTTAGATTGCGAAATTGTTGGAGAGCTTGTGCTCGCCGATCATGAAGCCATTAATCTTGATCGTCTTGATCATTTTGCAAAAGAAATGAAGGCGCTGGGAGCAGACCTTCTGCTTTGCACTGAAAAAGATCGAGTCAAATTGCCGCTTGAGCTCAATGTAGCGCTTCCGGTTGCCTGGGTCAAAACGACTCTTAAATTGGTGGAAGGGGAAGCGGCATTTCAAACATTTATCGCGCAAAGTAAAGAAGCGCTTCGTAATTTTTAAAGGCTGAAAAATGAAATTGTGGATGAAGATATTGATAGGGCTCGGTCTTGGGGCAGCTGTAGGACTTTTAGTAGGTCCTGACGCCGTTTATTTAAAGCCCATTGGCCAGATTTTCATCAGCTTGATCAATATGATCATCGTTTTATTAATACTGTCATCGATGACGGTTGGAATAACAGCTATTCACGATCCTAAAAAATTAGGAAGAGTGGGTATTAAAACGCTTATTTTATATTTAACCACAACGGCCGTGGCCATCGTAATAGGGATTGGTTTTGCAAAAATATTTGAACCCGGAACTTCGCTTCCTTTAAGACTTCCCGAACCGATTGGAATCATTCAAACGCCGTCGATCACTGAAATGCTCTATTCGATAGTTCCTTCAAACCCCATCCAGGCATTAGCTGAGGGCAATGTTTTACAAATCATCGTTTTTAGCGTTTTCTTGGGGCTCGCGATCAATTTTGCAGGTGAAAGAGGCAAGCCGTTATTAAAAGTGCTGGATTCTCTTGCAGAAGTAATGTATCGCTTAACTTCCATTGTAATGGAGTTTTCGCCTATCGGGGTTTTTGCCATTATGGCCTGGGTGGCAGGCACTTTTGGATCCGCAGTATTACTTCCCTTATTAAAATTTTTAGCCCTTTATTATTTTGCTTGCTTTGTTCATATCGTGATTGTCTTTTTGCCTATGCTAAAATGGATGGCAAAGGTAAATCCCATCGATTTTTTTAAAGGGATGAAAGAAGCCATCATTATGGCTTTTTCAACTTGCTCTTCTTCTGCAACCCTGCCTATTTCAATGAAATGCGCCGAGGAAAATTTGGGTATATCTAAGAACATTACTTCCTTTGTTTTACCTCTTGGCTCAACCATAAATATGAATGGCGCTGCTCTTTACCAAGGGATGGCGGCTGTTTTCATTGCGCAAGCCTACGGACTTGAACTGAATCTTTTTGCGCTGACGACACTTGTCATTACCGCTATATTATCATCGATAGGAGCGGCCGGCATTCCCGGTAGCGGCTTTATTATGTTGTCGGTGGTTTTTACTTCCGTCGGTATTCCTATTGAAGGGCTTGCTCTTTTGGCAGGGATAGACAGAGTGCGAGAAATGATTTCGACCGTTCTGAACATTTTAGGTGACGCTGTTTGCGCAATGGTCGTTGCTAAACAGGAAGCTAAACGTCCTGAAACGATCGAACTTGCAAATGCTTAGATAATCCCAAGTACTTTCAAAAGAATTATGGCGATAATGGGTACTCCCAAAAGCCATAAAATAAACATTCTACCGAATCCCATTATTTTCTCCTTTGGTTATGATTTATTGTGAATAGCCTATAGCGCCGTCAAAGGTATATAAGTTTTGTGTTTGGATAATATTTAAATTGGCTAGTTGCTTTTGTAGCGTTAAAACTTTTTCGTAATCAATGGGCGTTTCAGATAAGAAGCGAGCGCGCCAACTATCTACTAATGACGTTTCTGGATGGGTATTGGGCCAAACTTTCGCACCACGGTTGAATATTTGTTTTAGAGGAATAGCGGGTTTTAGACTTTCAATTTTTTTAGCAAAAGATTCAGCATCTCCGGAATAGTCAAAATAGATATCGATGCCAACTAATTCTTTTTTAGTCTTGGTTCCACTTGAATGGTCTTTGTGCTTTTGAGGAGCACTTTTTTCATAGTGAACCGGTTTGAATTTTTCCGGAAGCTGACCTAAACGAGCGATAACGGCTTGTGCAAATTCTTTTGTTCCCACTTTTTCTTTCGATAAGCCTTCTCTAAAGATATCGTAGGTATGAATTCCATCTTCTAATGTTTTTAACCAGGCGTTGTGGATGGAGCTTGCTTCTTTTGGTAAGCCGACGTGTTGGAGCATCATAACAGCGGCTAGAAGAAGGCCTGAAGGGTTAGCCAAGTTTTGGCCTGCCCGACGGGGAGCAGATCCGTGAATAGCTTCAAACATTGCTCCGGAAACACCAATATTAGCAGATCCGGCAAGACCCACGGAGCCTGCGATTTGTGCCGCGACATCGGACAAAATATCACCATATAAATTGGGCATTACGATGACATCAAAGACTTCTGGAGTATCTGCAAGCTTTGCGGCTCCAATATCGACAATCCAGTGTTCACTTTGAATTTGAGGATATTCTTTGGCAATTTCATCAAAAATGCGGTGAAATTCACCATCTGTCAGCTTTAAAATATTGTCTTTAATGAAGCAGGTGACCTTTTTTCGTTTATTGGAAACCGCATAATCAAAGGCATATCGAATAATTTTTTCAGAGCCGGGCCTTGTGATTATTTTTAGAGCATTAAAGGAATCTTGGGTTTGTCGATATTCGATTCCGCAGTAAAGATCTTCTTCATTCTCCCTTACAATAACGACATCCATGTTGGGATGTTTTGTTTTAACATAAGGGGCATAGGCCACGCAGGGTCGAATATTGGCGTAAAGGCCTAAAGTCGTTCTGACTTTGACGTTTAAGCTCTTAAAACCTCCTCCTTGAGGAGTAGTAATGGGAGCTTTTAAAAAAGCCTTGGCCGATCGAATGATATCCCAGCTTTGGGGTTCAATCCCTTCATTAAAGCCTTTTAGGTAAACTTTTTCTCCAATTTCCACTTCTTTTAGAGACAGGGGAGCCTTAGCGGCATTTAAAATTTTAAGTATAGCATCCATGATTTCTGGACCTATACCGTCTCCTACGGCGTAAGCGATTGGAATTTGCATACTTACCTCTAACTAATGAAACTTTACGGTAATCAAGCAGTGATTTAAAATCTACTTTATGTCGATCAATAATCTGATTAATAAAACCAAGCAATTACTGAATAATTTTCTAGATCGTTTAGATCCAAAACCGATCGAGTCAATTGTTGAAATGATCCATCAGCACCAAGGATTAATTTTTTTGAGCGGCGTTGGAAAAAGTGGAATGATTGCCCAAAAAATTGCACAAACATTGACCTCAACCGGAACGAGAGCATTTTATATTTCTCCTACCGATTCTATGCATGGGGATTTAGGTCAAATTGCAAAAGACGATGCGGTCTTTCTTATAAGTAAGAGCGGGGAGTCAGATGAGCTGATTGCTATGCTTCCCTCCTTAAGAAATAAAGAAGCCTACATTATTGCAGTTGTTTCAAACGAAAATTCCCGTTTATCAAAAGGTTCGGATAAAACGATATTGCTTCCCTTTGAGCAAGAGCTGTGTCCTTTTGATTTGGCTCCTACTGTTTCAACCACCCAGCAATTAATTTTTGGAGATCTCCTTGCCATTTCGCTTATGCAAAAAAAGGAAATTTCAAAAGATCAGTTTGCGAAAAATCATCCCGCCGGTCGTCTAGGTAAAAGATTGACGATGAAAGTGAAGGATTTGATGCTTCGCGACGCGCATGTGCCTTTATGCCTTGGAGATCAAAAGCTTGGAGATATATTAGTCGATTTTTCCAGCAAGAGAGCCGGATGCATGTTGGTTATAGATGACGGCAAAAAATTGAAGGGGATTTTTACTGACGGCGACTTAAGGCGCGCTCTTCAAAAGCATGGCTCTGAAGTGCTTCAGATGAAAATGGACGATTTAATGATTAAGCAGCCTCGAAAGGTCGTAAGTGATATGATGGCCTATGAGGCAATGAAGTATATGGAAGGGGATCAAAAGTCTCCAATTATGGTATTACCAGTTGTCGAACTTGATGATCGTGTAGTCGGTCTTGTTAAATTGCACGATATCATCCAATCGGGAGTATAATTATGGAATTTTGGATTGATTCAGTTGATGCTCGAACGGTTAGCCGTTTTGCAAAGCTTGGTCTATTAACCGGTGTAACCACCAATCCAACTCTTCTTGCCGAAGTGGAATCGATCGATAAAACCCTTCATGAACTTCTTAATGCTCAAACGGGACTTCTAGCCGTTCAAGTGGTTGCCGATTCCGCTGAAGAAATGGTTGCGCAAGGAAAAGTGATTAACGATCTATCTGACCAGATGATTGTTAAAGTTCCCGCCATTATTGAAGGGCTTGCTGCCATTCATGAATTGAGTAAATCAGATATTCGAACGATGGCAACGGTTATTTATACGCCCGAGCAGGCATTGACGGCTGCAAAAGCCGGTGCCGATTATGTTGCTTTATATTTAAATCGTCTAAAAAAAGCGGGTGGAGATCCCATTGAGCTCCTTAAATCTACCGCGAAGATTTTTAAAAATTACAATTTAGAAACCAAAATTCTTGCCGCTTCACTAAGCGACGTCAATCAAGTCGAGCTCTGCGCAGAACTCGGTATTGATGCGGTGACCATGAAAGTCGATATTTTTGATCTACTTGTTCAAGAGCATACTTTAACTTTGGAAACCATTCGTCAATTTAAGCAAGCTTGGAAAGCAGAGTCTGCGGAATTATTCCGCGTGAAGACAATTATCTAAAAATTCATTTAGCTCATCAAAAGATCGTTTGGAAAAGTAGGGGAGAAATAAATTCTCTCCACTACTCAAAACAAGTTCAATCCCATAATGCGGACCTTCTTCCACAAAATGCCAATTTTTAAGTTGGGAATAATCAATGGTTTTCCCCTGCCATTCTAAAGAGGCTTTTGAAAGGATCAATTTTTGGGGTCTCATTTCCTGTTTTTTTAGTTTTTGAAAAGGTCTAAACCCCATTCCAATCAATATAAGGCTTAAAAGTCCTACAAAGGGGCCTACATAAGTCATCTCTTCGGATGGAACCAAAATAGTGACTAAAACCAATAAAAATGCCCCTAAAAAGCCAAATAGAGTGCCTTTCATAAGAGCCCCTCTATATAAAGAAGGCTTAACCATAGTCTGTAGAACGATTTTGGAATCCATAATCTTAATTAAACATTAACTTATCAAATACCTACTATTAAGAGAAAATTAAACTATGGGAGAAACCAAGTTTAATCTTACCGCTTATGGTGGAGGTGCGAATGTAAATTGGGAAAACAAGGCATCCCCCGATGAAGCTGCAAAAGCCGCAACAGAAAATCCAATTGATACCATTGTAGCGAGATCCGAAACCTTCATTGAAAAAACCGATCCACCCTCTCTGGCTAACAAATCTGCCACCGTCGTTACCACTCTTGTCTCCCAAGATGCAAGTTTTGTCACCGAAAATAAGGTGATCAGTGGTGTTAAATCCTTTTTTACCGAAACTCTTCCTAATTTTGGAAAATCCATAAATGAAAGAATCAGTGGTTTATTTAATCAAAAAGTTGAAATTCCCTCTCTTGGTGAAAATGCAAAATCATTTTTTACTGAAACGCTTCCCAACTTAGGAAGGGCAACGAGCGAAAAGACAAGTGGTTTATTTAAGGAAAAAGTACAAAGTCCTCCTAAACAATTGTCTTTTGAGGAAATTGAAGCAGAAATCGACCAAATGAAGCCCGTGGATTTCGAAAGCAAGAAGTACATCGACATGATGAAGGATAAGCTAGAAAACGTTCGGAATGTACTCGGGATAAAAATAAATAATGCCTTTAAGGTTATGTATGAGCTTGCGACAAGAACTGAAGATGGACAGGCAACGGCAACTATAGATAATGAAAAAGTTTATAAATTTGGCAAAACGAGAGTTAAGGGTGAAAAATTAAATGAGCTTAAAAAAACAACACGAGTCACTTTTTCGCAAGATACTTTAGTGGATGGAACTAAAGCTTCACCCCAATCCTTAAAATCAATTTTTCAAAAAGGTGCGAGAAGTTTTGCCGAGCAAATTCAATCTTCAGCTAGATGTGTAGTCTCCCTTAATATTTTAACAAGTAATAATCGGGGAGATATTGATTGGGGAGGAAAACCGCCGCCCGAATTTCCTGTGTACACAATGAATGCTCCAAATCTGGCTTATAATGAAGCTTCAAAACAGGCTTTAACAAAGACGGAAGAAGGGAATTTAAAGCTTGATGAACCTAAATATAAAGCTGAGATGAAGCGAGTATTTAAACATTTTTTAAGTGAATGTAAAAAGGATAATGTTGAAATTCCTCTTATCCCTGCCTTAGGACTTAGAAGTTTCATGATATCAGCACTAAGACCTGCTGCTGCAAAGTTATTTTTAGAAGCTTTAAAAGAGGCAGCAGATGAAGTCGGAGGCAATTTTGAACAAATCATCGTTACAGGAAATGAATTTGCAGACGTTTCTAATCTTGAAGAAATTGAAAAAGGTTTAAAAAACGATAAAATCATGCTGGCAGGTCATGGGAAAGAATCTAAAGATTCATTTGATGTTCTGGAATTTTTACTTAAGCAAGGAAAGAAAGTAGGCTATTTAATCGCAGGCGATCCAAGCGGCCAGACAGGACAATTTGCAAATTTACGAAACAATCATATAAGAGCGGAAGAAGCTGCGGCAACTCATATGCCCGGGTTAATGATTACCCAAGGAGCGGGCCATAATCCTGACGTAATGTTAAATGAAACAAATTATCAAGCGGCTTGATCTAAACCCTTATTACTGAGATAACAAAGAGATGCCTACACTTGAGGAATCTCTTCTTGAACTTAAAGAAGAAACAAAATCCCATGTAACATTCGGAGAAGTCGTAAACCTGTTAAAGGGTCGGGGATTTCCCATCTTTCTCATTCTTTTCAGTTTTCCGTTTTGTTTGCCCATTCAAATTCCGGGAATGTCAACCCCGTTTGGAATTGCTTTGATGTTTATGGGGCTTAGACTTGCCTTTGGAAAAAAAATGTGGTGGCCCAAGAGCTGGTTAAAAAAAGAAGTGCCCAGCGAATCCTTAAATAAAATTATTGATTCATCGCTGAACGTAGTTAGAAAGATGGAGCGCTGGATCAAGCCTAGATTTGTTTTTTTAAGCCAAAATGAAAAGATGCATCGGTTGCATGGTCTACTAGTGACTTTTTTAGCCTTCTTTTTAGCGTTGCCTTTGCCCATTCCATTTACGAATATGATGTCTGCTTTCCCCATCATTTTTTTAGGCATAGGAATGCTGGAGGACGACGGGGTATTTATAATAATTGCTTATGCATGGGCTCTTTTAACAGCAGGATTTTATATAGGGCTCTTTTTCGCAGGACGGCATTTCCTTTGATTCTTCTGGTTATTTCCGTTAATCTTTATCCACAACTATGATCGATTACACCGTTATATCATTAATTCTCGTCTTTTTAGCGGGATATATATTTATTACTTTAGAGCATTTTACAAAGATTAATAAATCTACAGTGGCCTTAATTATGGCTGCCGTCCTCTGGATAATTTTATATGAGGGGGGCGGATCACCCTTAGATATTACTCATGCGCTAAAAGATCATGCGGGTGAAATCAGTCAAATTGTATTTTTTCTACTTGGGGCTCTAGCTATTGTTGAGACGATCAATGTGCACCAAGGATTTAATATTATTTCCAATGCCATTGAGGTAACTTCAAAAAGAAGATTGCTCTGGATATCAGGATTTATCGCCTTTTTCTTGTCTGCTGTTTTAGACAATTTAACAACAACAATCGTCATGGTTTCGCTCTTAGCCAAATTGATTGAGAAAGGGGAAGAGCGCCTAATCATTGGAGGCGGAATTGTCATCGCAGCAAACGCCGGGGGAGCATGGACGCCTATTGGAGATGTAACCACTACGATGCTTTGGATTGGCGGGCAAATCTCCACTCTAACCATTATGCGCGACCTTTTTCTTCCTAGCATAGGATGCTTGTTAGTGTCGCTTTATGCCCTTCAATTTTCACTTAATAAGGAACCGCTCAAACCAAAAAACACCTTTCATAAAAATGCGATTGAACCGGATGGCACTTTGGTCTTTTATCTGGGAGTTGGAACCCTTATTTCTGTTCCCCTATTAAAAATTTTAACCGGGCTTCCTCCTTTTATGGGAATGCTTTTTGGACTTGGCATCATGTGGCTTATCACAGATCTTTTACATGCTCAAAAAGAGGAGAGAGGTCATTTAAGAGTACCTTCGGTTTTAACTAAGATCGATTTTGCAGGCGTTTTATTCTTTCTAGGAATTTTACTTGCTGTGGATGCGCTTGATACGGCGGGCCTTTTAAGACAACTAGCTGTTTTCTTAGATCACACGATCGGTCAGCCCGATTTGATCGCCGCTTTTATCGGCCTTGCATCAGCTGTAGTGGATAACGTTCCTTTAGTTGCGGCCACTATGTCCATGTACAATCTATCGCAATTTCCAATGGACCACTCTTTTTGGCAGTTAGTCGCTTTTTGCGCAGGTACAGGGGGAAGTATTTTGATAATCGGATCTGCAGCAGGAGTCGTCTTTATGGGACTTGAGAAAGTGGATTTCCTCTGGTATGTGAGGAGAATTTCTTTTGCCGCCCTGCTTGGTTATTTTGCTGGAATTGGGATCTATCAAGTAGTAGCATGGATTCATTAAGATGAAACTCGATACTGAGATTAAATTTCATTTATTCTTCTTGGCTTTATCTATCTGCTTGCAATCGGCCGTGTTCATTGTTTCTTCTTTGCTTGCATATATGATTTTTTATAAGGCAAAAGATAGAGGGCATAATCCCGGCGAAATCGGTCTCTTCGTTGGTGTAAGCACGATATTATTCTTTGTCATCGCTATTTGGCTCGGTTGGGTAGGTTTGATTTCCGCCCTTATATTTGCTCCGATCGTTACATTAATCCTTGGTTTTAGATACACCGTTAAAACTAGAGATTTACTAATCGATGACCCTACCTCCGGTTTATAAAGCTTGTTGCGCCGCCACTCTTATAGGGGGCGCTATATTGACCGCAAAATTTGGATTCGTTGCCTTGATAGGGAGTATCGGAGTTTTAGCTATCCATTCTCTTGCCTGGTCGCTCTCAATGGAATGTCTTTTGAAAAACATTCATTCGAAAAAATTTATTTATATTTCTCAGATGCTCGTTTCCTTCGGGTTTTATGCCTTATTAGAGATAGGTCTTAGCTTGTTTTTCCCCATAAGATTTGTTGAAATTTTAGCTCTAGGTATTGTGGGCGCTTTGTTTGGGAATTTAGCCTACCTGGCTAATCTCAAGAGGGTGGTGGAAAAGGAAAGAATTCAGGAAGACAATGCCGTTCTTGATAATATGCATAAATATATAAGCAGTTTTTCTTTAGCGGAAGCAGGCGACCTTTTAAACAAAGTTGAATTTTTGAAAAAAGAATCGCCCACTCTTGAAAGAGGTATTAAACTGGATCAATGTGTTGTTTCTTGTCGGACTCAAGCACAGGGCTGGATCGAAAAGCTGCAACAGCAAAAACAAGACTCACAATAAGTCCTAAGAGTGCATAGGCAAGCGAATTGCTTTCTTGTTTAGGCATTTCGAAGAGAGCATAGTTAAATAGAAAAGCTCCTTTTTCAACTTGCCTGTCATAGCTTTCTTTCGTCGGAATTTCTTTTGCCCAATTTTCAATTAAGTACAGCTCCCAGCCTTCTTTTAAATCTTTAGCTTGTTCTTCAAGTGTATTGCCTATAGGTCTTTTTAAATGATTATCAATGATTTCTTTTTCACTGGGGTAAATAGACACGAGGGGCTTTGAGGTGTAAATGGTGCCGGCTAGGTAAACGCACATGAAGAGGAGGGGTAAAATGGAGGCGTTATGAGTCCAATCCCGGCCTTTAAGAGTGTAAAAGGGAACAATAAGCGCGCTTGCTAACCAAAGAAGAAGGACGAAAGGCGTCTCAAAGAGAAAAGACAATATTCCTCCCATCAGTTTCTTGTAGGAGCTTCTTCCAATTCTATCATCTACGAGAAGTTCTTTATCTTGGATCTTTAGCTGCTTTTGCTCGGATAGATTAAGAAATAGCAAGCGGTTAGAGCGGAGTTTTGCCTCTATTAGAGGATCTCCCTTAGCAAGGGTTTCATCTCCTCTAAGGTTTTGAATAAGAACCTTTTCGTCCTTTAGTCGAAAGTGTTCTCCCATAAAGGGGTCAAATAAGAGCCATAAGAGGGCTGATATAGCCGCTATAAGTAGTAGAATGGAGGCTATTCGAGCCTTAAGAGATATGTATTCCATAGGGTTAGTAA
>JAGVJG010000144.1 GCA_020051235.1 Parachlamydiales bacterium
GAGCGATGGGTGTGCTTTAGCACATTCGAGCGAGAGCCCTTGGCGATATACGCGATTTGGGCACGTCAGAAATGGCCGGGGAGCAGGGGCGGTGAGCCCCGACAAGAACATTTGTCAGGAAAAAAGCTTCGCTTTTTTTCTGACGACTCTCGAGTAAAAATCTAATGAGCATTGAGTCGATTAAACAACTAATCCATTAATATTGATCGAATCAAAATGATTAAGTAGGCTGTCTCTATGCAAACGCCGGTTGATTCGATTCCAAAATTTATGTATCCGTATTTGTGTGCGACTGCTGGGGTAGTAGGATCCATGCCCTATATCAACTTCTCGACAATCTTCGACTCTCCGTTTAAGCACCTGCTGTTTAAAGCAAAAATGATTACGGGACTGCCCTTATTTGCGTTTTATGGTGTGGAACGATATGTGGCGGGCATAGTACCTACAACAGGCACAACGGGGCTTATTTCAATTTGGCTTCAAGAGGATTTTCAAAAGTTCCAGTCCAGACCTCTTAGCGTTTTCCAAAAAGTGGTTAATACTTTTTGCGCGAGTTCTACGGTAATCGTGGCTAGAAGCTATATCGAAATGTACTTCATGAGAATGAGCGAGAGACAGAGATTTCAAAAAACCATCAAGATTATGGTGGTTTCAGAAGGACTATCTTCTGTTAGCCTATTTGTATTTACGCCTGAAATAGATAGAAGAATTAACTCTCCGATTATTGCTTCATTTCTGGGAGCCGCTATTACAAGTCCCCTCACCTACTTTCTTACCGTCTCAAGAATAGAGTATTTAGAAAGTAATTGTTCGGTTCCGCAATCGGTCAGTAGAGCCGTCAGAAACCCTGGCTTTTACAGGCAAATGATGCATCACAATATTAGTTTATCTCTATTCTGTCTTGCTGCAAATGAGTTAAATAAGTTTTTGAATCCCAATATAAATCGAAAATAACTTGAAGATTGGTTAATAATTTGTTAACCTTGAATGCATGGAGAACCATAAGCAAAATTCATACACTGCGATTTCCGCAGTTGCTGCTGTCTCCATTTTTTCGGTAGTCGTCTTTATTGTCCGGTAACGGACACACTCTTTTTTTTTCGCTACATTTCCCGCCCCCTAAATAAAAAATAGAAAGTAAGGACGACTTTATTATGGATCCAAAAACGATCATAGGATCAGAAACATTTAAATATTTTGTTCCCGCAATGGGAGGAATGGTGACTGTAACACCATTCATAAACATAAAATATATCTTACAAACGACCCCCTCCGATAAGGTCAAACAGGAGTTGCTAGGTCGAGTATTAAAACCCTACACATTGTGGAAGGGACTTCCTGTTAATATGCTTTTGACACCCGCGATTGCCTTTATGGGACTTTCGGGTAACTTCATGCAAAGAAAATGGGAAGCCCATCAAGGTGCACCTCTTAATCCCGTTCAAAGGATTATGAATATGGTCCTTGCAGGCTCTCTTGTTTCACTCGCTCAAAATCCCATGGATTTAATGGTTATTAACTTAAATCAACCAGGAATGACCCTAAACAAAGTAATTTATCAACTGAACCCTCACAATTTTATGCGCGGTTATATCTTAACAGCTGCACGAGAAAGCGGTTTTGGCGTAGGGGTTTATGCGCTTGTAGGGGAATTCAAGAAGTATATGGATTCAAATCTTCTTGCAGGAATGTCAGCTTCAGCGATTGTTGCTCCCATTACCCAGCCAATAGATACCGTTAAAACGGAATACCAAAAAGATATGAAGGGCGAAACGATTAAAACAATTAGGCAGGCTTTTAAAAAAGTATGTGCAGAAAAAAGACTAATGAAAGGTCTTCTGCCGCGGTTTACAACAATCACTGTTTTCTCGGCAACCATCGCGGAACTGACTGACCAAATCAAAAAGTTGGAACAAAAGTTATGACAGCGAATCCCTATACGCGAACCCTGGCAACAGGGTTCGCTTTATTTTCGATGTTCTTTGGAGCCGGCAATTTGATATTTCCTCTATTAGTGGGTCAAATGGCTCAAGACAAAGCACCATACGCGATTGCAGGACTACTAATTACGGCAGTAGGCGTTCCGTTTCTAGGCTTAGTTGCGATGACTCTATATAATGGAGATTATCGCGCCTTTTTTGATCGTATCGGAAAATGGCCGTCTAGACTACTAATTGGAGCTATTTTGGCGCTGGTGGGTCCCTTTGGGGCCTTACCTCGCTGCATTGCATTTTCATATGGATCCCTAGAACTGCTATTTGACATCCCGTTCATAGCTTTTTCAGCATTTGCCTGCGCTTTAACGTTTATACTGACGTATCGCAAAACGAAAATCGTCAATCTTTTAGGATTTGTTCTCACTCCCCTGCTTATTGCAGGCATGGCCTATATGATCATTGTGGGTTTTCAAAATCCGACTCCCCTTCCTGCAAGCGACTTAATTCCTATCGAGACGTTTTGGAGAGGGATGACCGAAGGCTATCATACAATGGATCTATTGGCAGGATTCTTTTTTGCATCGGTTATTTTTATGACATTAAAAGCGAATGCTAAATCTGATGATCCTAAAACGATATTGAAACAGTCCTTTAATGCCTCGATCATTGGAATCTCGCTACTGATGTTAACGTATATTGGGTTAAGTTTAGTTGCGGCTCAACACTCCCCAAGTTTACAGCATGTTAATCCAGAAAATCTACTAACCTCGCTCGCGGGTGTAATTTTAGGTCCCCAAGCTGCATTAATGTCCGCATTAATTGTTTCGCTTGCCTGTTTGACTACCGTTATTTCTATTTCAGCCATAGCAGCTGATTATCTGAATGAAGAGCTAACACAAGGGAAATTAGGATATGGATTTAGTCTTTTTGCCGTATTGACGATTACTTTTTTAGTATCCCTGTTGAAGTTTACAGGTATCAAGATGTTGCTGGAGCCGATCTTAGTGGTGACCTACCCAGCACTAATTATCCTGTGCATCATTAACATTGCTCATCGGTTGTTTAATTTTAAACCGATTAAACTCCCCTTCGGGCTTGCCTGCGGCGCCTCGTACATTTACTCCATTTTGTAAAATATCGGTAACCACAGAGGCACAGAGAACACAGAGATAGCAAGAGGACAGTGAGAATACCTTAATGCATTAAATACTCTCTCACTGATCTCTTGCTATCTCTGTGTTCTCTGTGCCTCTGTGGTAAAAATAAAAATGGAGACCAAAGATTGACGGGTATCGGGCACGGGCACTGCTGGAAGCGGTGCCCGCGGGTGATTAATTAGAATCCGAGGTAACCCCGAACGATATTCGAGATATCGTTAAAGGTGATATATGCAAATAGCAAGATAAGAAGGATCGCAAAAGGAAGGATCAACTTCTCTAGCGTTTTTGGTGCAATTCTCTTGCCCGTTACGAGCTCAAAGAGAGAAAGCATAATGGTTCCCCCATCAAGGACTGGGATAGGAAGAAGGTTTAATATACCTAAGTTTAAGCTGATGAAGCCTAACCAATAAAGGAGTTCATCCACTCCATTTTTCTCTTGAGATTGCACGACTTGTACAATGCCCACAGGGCCTTTCAACGACTCTAAATCAATGGAACGAGTAAAGAGGGCTTTCAGTGTATTTCCTATTTGATAAAATTCATTAATGAATAAATCGGTAGGAATAGGATTGTACTGAACTTTTCGGTCTTGGATGCGGGGCATTCCTATGACATATTGATTATCAAACTCGTTTAATTTCTTTTCGAGCTGGATACGATCTTCACCTGTTAGACTGTCGAGCGCTCTTTTTCGAGCCATTTGCTGCGCAGGGTCTTGTTCAAATTGTGAGCGTCTTTTTGGCTCAATCGAGTTTAAAAGCACATAGTTTCCGGCTTTGGAAACCGGCTTATCTTGACCGATTGATTTTGCAATCAAATTTAAATTCTTGACGTCTACGTCGCTATCAAATGCACTATCCGCTTCCGTCCAAATTTCATAACTTTTTTGATTATCCGCTCTTTCAACGATAATCGAAACGGCACGTGCTTGAACTGCGCCTAAAATTTGATAAGAGGATTTAACCGCTTTTCCGTCAACCGCAATAATACGATCTCTTGGAAGAAGCGGCGCTTCAATTGCATTCGCCGATGAAGGGAATACTTTTTGTTCGTAGTCCTTATCAAGTAATTTAAGAGGGCTTTCTACCATGCCATCTTGAGTTAAGTTATAAGGTAGAACATAAAGATCTTGGAACTTCGTCGCCTTTAAATTGGCTTCATATTGCCAATCGATAAATTCTTCTTTAACATCGGCATCCAGTTTAAATTCTGAAATTTTAACACGTGGAACTCGTGCAAGTATAATGTCAGAACCTCTTTTAACAGTGACGAGCACCTTGTTATCATTTAAGATCTCGGTTAAATGAGGGACAGAAAATACATAATAACCATCCACCCAAACTAAACGATCGCCATATTCAATCCCACTATTAGCTAAAGGTGATTGAGGGGGTAAAGGATTTTCCGCACCACTTGGAAGCTTGTCATAAAAAATGTAGCTTGCAGGCGTTAAAATACCGAGCGTTTTACTCTTTTTATCCGGAGTTAGAGAATATGATTTTACGGTATATTCAAAGGGCTCTTTCTCTAACGAATCATAATTAACTCTTTGCCCTTTCACATTAATAATGTTCGATCCAAATACAGGTGCAAAAAGATGATCGGCAAAAGATCGGTAAGCCTTTCCATCATAACTTACAATCTCATCACCCGGTCTTATCCCTCTTTGATACAATTCAGATTGAGGGTCGATAGCACCGATTTTATGAGTATATTCTTGAAAGTTCTTATCTCGGCCGCCATTTGCCCAAAGCAATGCAAAAATCATGATGGCAAATAAGATGTTAGCAAAAGGTCCTGCAAGAGCCACTTTAATTCTTGCCCAAGGGCCTTTTCCGAAAAACCCGTCTTTAACGGCGTATAAGTCTTGATTCTTATCGGTATCCGTTCCCGCTATTTTGACAAAGCCCCCGAATGGAATCCATCCGATTTGCCATTTCACGCCATTCCTATTCCAAGAGAAAATGGGGCGCCCAAAGCCAATTGAAAATGTTTCAACCCTCATCCCTTCACGTAAGGCAACTACATAGTGGCCCAATTCATGGATAAAAATTAAAAAGCTAAGACCTAAAATAATGATGATTATCGACATAGTGTGTGAACATCTTTTTTAAATTGTTTGGGCGAGAGTCCGCGCTTGCCGATCAACGGCGCATACCGATTCAAGCGTATCAATTACCGTTTTGTTATGTTTATTTAAAAGCGTTTCCAGTTTATCTGCAATGTCAAGCCAACCGATTTCACCCATTAAAAAGCGGTTAACCAAAACTTCATTAACGGAATTCAGAAAGCCGGGATAAGATCCCCCTTCTTTCAACACATCAAATGAAAGTTTTAAACATTTGAATTTTACCTCATCGGGCTTAAAAAATTCTAGCTTACTAAACCGAGAAAAATCAAAAGGCTCGAGCAGCCCTTGCTTACGATCCGGATAAGTTAAGGCATATTGGATAGGAAGTTTCATGTCAGGTTGAGACATCTGAGCCATAATGGAGCCGTCAATATATTCAACCATACTATGAATAACGCTCTGAGGATGAACCACCACTTCAATATTTTTTATTTTAAAGAGGTAAAAAGCCTCAATCACTTCAAGCCCTTTATTCATCAATGTTGAACAATCAATTGTGACTTTAGGCCCCATTTTCCAAGTTGGATGATTAAGTGCTTCTTTAGGAGAAACTTGAGTTAACTCAGAGAGAGTCTTTGTTCTGAAAGGACCTCCGGAACTAGTCAGAATAAGTCTTCTTACTTCGCTTTTTTTGCCTGCAAAAAGACATTGAAAAAGAGCGGAGTGCTCGGAGTCAACGGGAAGAAGTTGATCAGGCTCAACTATGTCCGCTATTAGCTCTCCACCGGAAATCAGTACTTCCTTATTAGCAAAAGCGATCTTTTTTTTAGCTTTAATGGCGTGATAAGTAGGCTCAAGTCCTAGGGTTCCGGCAATAGCCGCCACCACCATATCAGCCTCAGGAAGAGTCGATACTTGATTTAGCCCTTCCATCCCACCCAGAACTTTTACATGGGGTAAGCGTTTTTGAAGTTCAATGGCCTTATCCGTATCATAGACAGCAATGTATTTTGGGCGATATTTTAAAGCTTGCTTTTCTACAATTTCAATATTTGACTTTACAGCTAAAGCTAATACTTCAAAATCATTTGGCAAGTGATCAACAACATCAAGGGTTGATTTCCCAATAGACCCACTTGATCCCAAAATAACTAATTTTTTCATATCGAATCAGTATGCATTAAAAGGATTTAGGCTAAAACCTTAGATTTTCTTTTATAATAATATGCCACCACATGAAGCAAAAAGGCAATCGTAAGGAGAAGAACCGTTAGTCCGGAAGTCGATACAGCCAAGTCGTACACGGTGAGAAGATGCCTTGCTAATGCCACCGATATCAAAGAAATGAAGACTCCTAAAAAAATGGAGTACAAAACCAAAGGAGCGAGTCGTTTAATAAATAAACGCCCTGACAATATAGGAGCCGTTAAAAAGGCAAGGATCATTAAGACCCCGATCGCTCTAAAAGAGGTAATTAAAGTAAGGGCGGTTAGACTGAGTAAAACGGCATCAAACAATGAAATTCTATAACCCAAAAATTGAGCGTATAAGGGATCAAATGCAACCAGTTTAAACCCTCTAAAAAAAAGGGAAAAAACAAAAGTATTAACCAATGCAATTATAAAAACAGGGAAAAGATCTTGAGGAGTGAGTGCATCCACATTTCCTGTAACCGCTTCCACCCCTACATGACCGGACCGGGTAAGTAGCGTTACAAATAATATACCCATTGCAAACAAGCTTGTGAAAACAAGGCCCGTAGCTGCGTCCTCTTTTAAGCGAAGGGTATTTATAAAGAAATGAATCAATCCAACGGTAACAAAAGCCATAAAAAGAGCCGCTACCATTAAAGCCCAAAAAGGGACATTCCCACTTCCCGCGTAAATCCAGAATACAAATGCTATTCCAATTAAAAGAGTGTGGGAAAGGGAATTTGCAACCATTGTCATTCTCTTTAAAACTAAAAAAGTGCCAATCAAGGCAGAAGAAAGAGCCGATAGGGCTAAAACAGCCATTTGCACTTCATCAGAAGCTAAAGGGAAAAAATCAAAGGTAAAAAGCCTCTTAAAAAAAACGACCCAGAATGAAAAGAAATTTTGATCAAAATAGGGATTCACAAAGACTCCTCATCAGGAGGAATTGGCTGCTCATGCGGATCATGAGTAGGATCCTTTAACAATTTAGTTAGCTCTCTTTCAAGTTCAGGTGTAATCAAATGCTCCATTTCTTCGGCACTTTTGTGAACTCTGTCCTTATTTAAACCGACATAATCTACGAGATAAACTTCCCACAAGCGGTGAAGACGCTGAATTCTTTTTGCTTTAAGTTCGCCTTCTTGCGTCAAGTGATAGGATTGATTGGAAATTGTAATCCACCCTTGCTTCACTAAAGAGGATAACGCCCGACTTAAGCTAAAGGATCGAACGTATAAATAATCTTTTAGCTCGTCAAAAGAAAGAGGGGCCTTTCTTCGCAAAATTGTTTTAAGAATGTTTTCTTTGAGAGTTTGCGATTTAAACCTTCTTTGCCTCCATATACGGAATAAAAGGCCATTGTTTGGATTAAACAATAGAATCAAAAATGTAATGAAGGCAGCAACAATTACAATGGTAGGACCCGTAGGTACGGATACGCGCGATTCTTGAGAGAGGTATAAAGTGAGTTCGTTAGAAAGAATCGTTCCCAATAAGGCGAATAGGGCACCAAAAATACAAGAAAGACCTAATAGAGATCCTAAATGATGAGTTAGGGCTCTTGCAGCAACAGCCGGCGCAATCATTAGGGCCGCCATAAGAACAACACCCACCGCTCGAATCCCCACAACAAGTGCAAGCGCCGTCAAAAAAAGAAGCAATAACTCAATCGGTTTAGTCGATATCCCTAAAACTTTCGCAAAAGAAGGATCAAATAGATAAATTTTGATCGGCCGATAAAAATAGGCAAGGAGCGCCGCACATAAGAAAGCTAAAAACAAATAAAGAACTAACTGCAAATCGGTCAAAGTAGCAGCTTGTCCAAACAAATAGGTTTGCGCAAGGTTATAGAGGGATGAAAATTGAAATTGAACAATGGATGCAATAAAAACACCGATTCCAAAGAATGCGGATAAGACAAAACAAAGAGCCGAATCAGCAGGCACTCTCAACTTACTTTCAAGCTCAAGCACGGCTTTATACGCGAGTACTGAAGTGCAGAAGGCGAGCGTTAAAAGAAGCAGTTGAATAGTGATAGGTTGATCAATTCCAAGAAAACCCCAAAGCAATACACCCAACATTACGCCTGGATAGGCAGAGTGAGATAGCGTTTCACCAATCAAAGAAGAACGACGTAAAACGACAGGCACTCCCACTAAAGCCGCCATTATTCCGATACACATCGAACCCAGCGTTGGCGCTCTTAAAACGGCATCGGTAAAATAGTTCATGATTTATCTATTTTATCCTTTTTCGCTTTAACCAACTCCTCAATCAAATGAAAGCTTTTTCCATAAGTATCGGCAAGCGTGGTGGCGTTCATCACTTGGTGAACAGGTCCATAAGCCGTAAGTCTCAAGTTCAAGAGTATTGCCCAATCAAAATGTGTTTCAACCGATGGAAGATCGTGGTGAACTACAAAGACCGATTTACCCTTATTCACTAAATTTCTAAGAAGGGTCATGATAAGTTTTTCAGACGCTAAATCAATACCGGCAAAAGGTTCATCAAGAAAAAGAACATCGGCTTCTTGAATAAGTGCGCGTGCAATAAAAATACGCTGCTTTTGTCCACCCGATAATTCATTTATCTGCCGATCCTTAAAATCAAGCATGCCTACTTCTTTTAATACATGCTCACAAGCGGCATAATCCGCGTCTCGAATCCTTTCTCCCCATTTAAGACGCCCGTATCTACCCATCAAAACGAGCTCTTTTACTGTGATGGGGAAATCCCAGTCCACAGAATCTCTTTGAGGGACATAAGCCAGTCTATTCTTTAGGTTTTTGAGAGGCTCACCGAGAATTAAGATTTTTCCCGAAATAGGCTCAACGAGGCCTAATATTGCTTTTAAAAACGTCGACTTTCCTGCTCCATTGGGTCCTACAATCGCAACCAATTTTCCAGCAGGAATTTCAAGAGAAATATCCCATAATACGGGCGTATCGTGGTAGCTAACAGTCAGCTGTTTGACATCAAGCGCTTTCAAGGACTTCCCCCGATATCTTCTTTAATCGTTTTTGCATTATGCCAAATCATCTTTAAATAAGTGTCTCCGTCAGAGCCTTTGGGACCCATTGCGTCACCATAGAGATAGGGATTACCCAATGTCACATTGATATTCTCATTCTTTGCCGCATCAATAATTTTTTTTAATGAATCAGGACTTAAATTTGATTCAGGAAAAATGATCGCTATATTGTATTTTTTTAAGTGCTCTACAATGAAACGGATATCATTCAACGATAACTGACTATCAGGAGCAAGTCCTTCAGGAGCTTGGAACCTTTTTTGCCAGGAATTGTCTGCAATTTCACTCTCTTCGGCTAAATAAGCCCGAGTAAAATAATTGAAAGCATCATGACTGGTCACTAAATAGCGTTTTTCTTGAGGAACTTCATGCAAATATTTTTTTATTCTTTCATGCATTTCCGAATAGTCAAGCGCGAGCTTTCGACCCCTTTCTTCAAACTCAGCTTTCTTCTCTGGCTTCATACGAGACAATGCTTCTACGACTTGCGGAATTGCTTCCTTCCACAATGAAATGTCCATCCAGATATGGGGGTCGGTCTCACCATTTACTTTCAAAATGGCATCAGGTTTTACTTTCTGAATGTAATCCCCTATAAAAAGAACGTTGGAATTAGTTTTAAAAAAGTTTTTCAAACTGGGACCATGTTCAAGATTCAGGCCGTTCGCAAAAACTAACTGAGCGGACAATAGCTTTTCCTGATCTCCTTTAACAAGCTGATAACTATGTGGGTCTAGATCGCCCTGAATTAAAACAATCGTTTTAATTTGATCCCCGCCGATATTTTTTACCATATCGTCTATCATAGCCGTGGTCGATAAAACTTTGATTTGATCCGAGGTATCAAGCCATTCTCTTAGCTCACTTTTCTTTTCTGACGAACAAGCAAACAATACCAGTAATAAAAGAAGTCTTAACATTTTGCCTCGCCTAAAGTTTTTAAATAGCTAAAAGGATAAATTCCTTTCGTGCAGCCTTCAATAAAATCGATTTGAATGGCATAAAGCCCCACTTTTCTAATCCCCTTTGCAAATACTTTATTTGAAGAGATAGGCTTATTTATGTGGCAATTTGCGCATGGACAATTTGCCTGCAAATCTTTCAAATTATATACCCTTTTTTCGTTTTTATTAAATGAGATAGAAAAATGTTCAGGATCGATCACATCAAACGTATAAGATTCATTTTCATTCATTGTCATAACACTTTTAATTATCGATTGGAAAGCTCGCTTTGATTCTTCAAGTTGCGGATCTTTTGTTTCAAACAAATGAAAACCTTTATCAATCAACTCACCTAATTTAGGTTCAAAAGGAAGTTCTGCAATTAAGGGAATTTTAAATTCATCAGATAATTTTTTTCCCCCACCAACACCGAAAAGAGGAATTCTTTCTCCTCCTCTTTCAAAGAAACTCATGTTTTCAACAATTCCTAAAATTTTCACATTCATCTTTTGAAAAAAACGAATCGTACGCCTGACATCAAGAAGCGCAAGTTCTTGCGGGGTCGTTACAATAATTGCAAAATCTATTGTGTGATTTTGGCAAAGACTCAAATGAATATCGCCGGTTCCCGGGGGACAATCAATTAATAAATAATCAAGCTCTCCCCATGCAGTTTTATGAATAAACTCATTAACTAATTGATTAGCTAAAGGGGCTCTGAGTGAGCTAGAAACAGCTCCTTCCTTAAAATCTGCATATGAGAGAGATTTTAATTTACCACTAATTGCCGGTTGATGAATTGATGAAAGAGTTTGTGCATTTTGATTTGCAGGAATTAGTTTTCGAATAGAAGGTCCATAAAAGTCAGCATCAAGAACTCCAACTTTTAGATTTGCCTTTACAAGCCCACAAGCAAGTTGTGATGTAACGGTTGATTTTCCAACGCCACCTTTTCCGGCAGCAATTGCAATTGTTCTTGAAATAAGGTTGCGTGAGCTATTCTGAATAACATTAAGCGGCATAAGAAAGTCACTATAACATGCAATGTCCATTTATAGGAACTTGACTGTCATGAATTAAAATACCAAAATAATACGTCATCTTATTGCATTAAAATTCTATATTCCCTAAATTTCCCCTAATTTGCCGTTAATCGGTCAAAATAAGTAGGGTTTAATTATGTTTTGCAAACATCTAGTTTGCTTTTCAAAATGGAACTTTTTATTAAGCGGGTACAAATTTTTGTTGAAATTAATACCCAAAAGAAAATATTGATTAACGGTGAAATTAATTTTTGAATCACAAGGAAGCTAAATGAGCACTGCAACTGAAAGAAAACAAGACAATAAACAAATTGATCAATTAATTGACCGCGCTATTAAAAAAGTAGGCGTTAAAAAAGAAAACGACATTTGCCGATATATACCTGGTCCTAAGGGAGGATATATCCACCACTTCTCAATGAGAAAAATGAAACATGAAGATCCAGATGGCTTAACTCAATTAATTAACAAATTTATTCTTAATCTAGATCAACCTCATAAGCAACCTCCTAAAGCTCGCGCTCCAAGAGGATCCCGCAAACGTAAAGATCATCTTCCTTTATCTAAACAAGATATCGATATGATCATCAGTCTAGCTCGTAAATCAGGCGAAAAAGACCTCGTTCGTAAACTCGCTCCAAAAAGAGACTTAAAGACGCTTAAGCGCGAATTAATCTCGTCTATTAAAAATAACCGTGTGGATGAAGATCTTTGGCAGTCATATGCTGAAGTGGCTCAATCGAATAATAACCCACAAGCTTAATCTTCTTAAGTACCCCGTCAAATGACGGGGGAATAATATGCGCGCATTAATTGGCATCCCCCTTACAGAAACGATAGAAAAATGGATTGAGAGAATTCAAATTCCTCTTCCCGACTCTGACTGGATTCAACCCCATTTATTAGCCATACCCCTCTTTTGGTTAGATGAAATTAATTCTTCCGACTTAAAAGACTTAATTGATGAACTTTATTTTCTGTCCCACCCTCCGTTTACTATTAAATTGAAAAGAATCGAGCTAGGTCCGAAAGGACAAGTTTTTATTATACTAGATGCTCCTTTTGAGCAATTAAACATGAAACTAAAAGCTTCATTTAAAAGAATTAAAAAGAATAACACTCCCCCTCAACCTGCCAGACTTTTTATAGGGAAAATACCCCTTAATTTAAAAAATAAATTTACAGAGTTTTCAATTCCTTTTTTTACCGAATTTCAAGCCGTTTCTTTTGCTCTATGGGAAGAAGGAAAAACAAATTTTGAAACGGCCCGTTTTACTTTATTTGAAACCCCACCTTCAAAGCCGCTGTAAACTTAATTTTTACTTGCCTATTAGCAATTTACTAACTATACTTATTGCATAAAATTTAACTATTGAAACTTGAGGTGTTTATGTCACAAGAGACCAAACAGGAGTTTGGTAAGTGGCGCTCTTTCTTTTGGCCCGTACATGCGTACGAGCTAAAGAAGCTCCTTCCTATGTTCTTCCTGTTTTTCTTTATTTCGTTTAACTACACGATCTTAAGAGATACCAAAGATACGCTCGTCGTAACCTCTTCCGGTGCTGAAACGATCCCCTTCTTAAAATTCTGGGGTGTGGTACCTGGCGCGGTTCTCTTCATGCTCGTTTATGCTAAGTTGAGCAATATCCTTAGCAAAGAAAATCTCTTTTACGCAACGATTGCGCCATTTGTGATTTTTTTCGGTCTCTTTGCCGTATTCATTTACCCTAACCGCGAACTCATCCAACCCACTACATCGGCTGACTTTTTACAATCCGTATTACCTGCCGGTTTTTCGGGATTGATTTCTTGCTACCGCGATTGGACACTTTCTGTGTTCTACATCTTGTCTGAACTCTGGGGCTCTGTTGTTCTTTCTCTCCTTTTCTGGGGTTTTGCAAACGACATTACTCGCGTAGGCGAAGCAAAACGTTTTTACAGCTTATTCGGTTTGGGCGCAAACTTCGCGCTTCTTGCTTCGGGTCCTGCTATTATTTGGGTATCCAGAGCACAAGCCGGCCTTGCAACTGAAGCCGCATGGCAGCTATCCCTTAACTACCTCATGACGATGGTGGTTATTGCAGGTGCAGCTGTTGTCGCCATCTACTGGTGGATGAACCGTAATGTTCTTACCGATCCTCGCTTCTTCGATCCAACTGAAGAAAAGAAAGCGAAGAAAGCAAAAACAAAGATGGGTATCGTCGACAGCTTCAAATACCTTCTTTCATCGAAATACATCCTTAGCATTGCGATTCTCGTAATGGCATACGGTATCTCGATCAACCTCGTTGAAGTAACTTGGAAAAACCAATTAAAGCAACAATACTCTAACGCAAACGCTTACTCCGAATTTATGGGCGGCTTCTCGACTGTTACCGGTGCGGTAACCATCTTGATGATGCTCTTCGTAGGCGGTAACGTAATCCGTAAAAAAGGTTGGGGCGTTGCAGCGATGATTACTCCGGTTGTTCTTTTCATCACCGGCGTAGGCTTCTTTGCTTTCGTTCTCTTCCGTGATAGCGCGATGGTTGCAGGTTATATTGCTGAAATGGGAACCAGCCCGCTTATGCTCGCTGTTCTCTTCGGTGCTGCTCAAAACATCATGAGTAAATCAGCGAAATACTCGCTCTTTGACCCGACAAAAGAAATGGCCTACATCCCGCTTGACCAAGAAGCTAAAGTTAAAGGTAAAGCGGCGATTGACGTGGTGGGTGCTCGTCTCGGTAAATCCGGCGGCTCACTCATCCAACAAGGTCTCTTGGTTATGTTTGGAACGATCTCCGCGATCACTCCATACGTTGCCATCATCTTGTTCGTGATCATTGGAGCTTGGATGGTTGCGGTTCGTTCGCTTAACCGTCAGTTTATCGCCATCACTGGTGAAAAAGCTGAACCGAAAGCAAAACAAGACCCACAACCTGCTGCGACCTAATTTTCATTCTTGACCCCTGGCTAAGGCCAGGGGTTTTTCTTTATAAACTCTTAATATACAGCCTTTATACTTTAGACAATTTTAAGGAGCTAAAACATGGATCTTACCGTAAATAATTTCTTCTCACATTTAGTTTTAAAACCGTGGGATGCCAAAGACACTATGAGTAAAATAATTTCATGCATAGCTTCGGCTGCCCTCGCCCTCCTTTCACTTGGAATAGTTCATCTAGTTTGCTATTTAAGATCGTCAAACTTTTCTGAGAAAAAATTTTCATTACCAAAAGGCTCTAATATCATCGCTTTAGACGAAGGCATTAAGACCTGTATTAACAGAATATTTAATGGAACAGGCCTCACTTCAGATACGATACCCGCATATAAAAGTAACAGTGACTTCGTAAATAATTCCACGCCCATTGGTATTGGTGTGTATAATATGAAACCTTTCATCTCTATAAAGCTGAGAACCACTCTTACAGATAGTCAAATTGATCAGGCAAATATTACAGCTGAAGAGAAAACAAAATTAAAAACGAATAAGACAATTGATAGGATTTTAACCCTAATGCAAACCAGGACTCTAAACTTACAGTGGGTTCAATTAGATGTTCTACAGCCTATTACACCCAACTTTGTTGACATGGTGATAAATCCACGGGGTCAATTAGTAGAGAAGGCAAAAGTATTAAATACTTTATTAAATAAAGGGTTTGCGACCGATCTAAATGATATCACTTGGAGAATCGCGTAATGGATCTTACTGTAAATAATTTCTTCTCTCATTTGATTTTAAAGCCTTGGGAGGCAAAAGATACGAAGAGTAAAGTCATCTCCTCGATCGCTTCTGCTGCCCTTGCCCTATTATCGGGCTTTTTAATTCATGGAGCTTGTCTTATTTACAAATGTATTAAAGCCAAACCCCTTTCCCCAGTAGAAAAACCCAAACAAGAAACACCTCCCTCTATTCCCGGAGAAAATTTAATAAGATCTCCTTCTAACGAAGCAAATAAAGTATTAAATGATCTACTTGGAACACGTTTCAATGAACTTCCAATCTATCCTATTGTTTTAGAAATCGGTAATGAAGAAAAAACTTTTCCAAGTTTAGATAATGCAAGCTTTTCGACTATGAAAGGCATTACCAGTGATGGCCGTAATTTTGTTACTGTAAAATTAGGAAACGTTAAAGAAGGTACTGAATCATTGCTTATTCTAGGGGAAGTGAATCCGGATGAATGGCACCAAAAAGAATATTCATCTTCATCCCCTCGCTTTTTTGATAATTATATTACCTTTAAAGATGGATCGGGTCCTACTCCCTCCCAGCAGAAAAATTTCGACAATTTTAAGAAATTACATAATTATGAAATCGTCAAGGATTTAAATGGGGTTGAATGGCAACTAACTGCCATTGATAGTTTTTCTCTTTCTTGGGATGAGCCTTTACCAACCCTTATTAATCCCACTCAAATTTTTAAAAATATTTTGCATGTGGATGACTATTTACTACCTCCTCATTACCCTGAAAAGGGTTTGCCGCAATTATCTACAATGCGGACAGGTAAGATTCAGGGTGTTTATGAAGACAAACCGTATTTAGCTGTAAAAGCGTATTGTCAATTAACAGATGATATCATCGAAAAACTAAGCCCTGAACTAAAAGAGAAATATAAAAATAAATCCACGATAGAAAGTTTATTCATTGTTGGATCGAAGTATAGAGTATCTTATAAAGAGAATATGAAAGAATTTTGGGGAACGTTTCAAACAAAAGAACTCGATGTTATCCCCCACTTTTTTGTAGGAGACTTTACATTTGACGAAGATTTAAATCCTTCCGATAAAAAAGGATTTGAAACGGTTCAAGAGCTATTCCAAAAAGGTCTTGCAACAGATTTGAACGGAATCACTTGGAGAATTCCTGGCTGGGCCTAATTCTTCTTGAGAGGCACATCCCCCGATCACACAACAACAATTGGTATTACCGTGGAACTTACCGTTAACAACTTTTTTACACATTTAGCTATTCATCCCTTAGATGCAAAAAGCAAAACAAACAAAATTGTCTCCATGATTGCTTCTGGAGCCCTTTTGTTATTATCTGCAGGACTTTTGCATTTATCGCTTTTTCTGCATGAATGTTGCTTTAAGGTAAAACCTATTCACCCGTCTAATCCTCCTCACGGATATATATTTCACCCCAATGTTAAAAATCACTTAGACATTTTATTTAAAAGAAGTCGTTCCTTAACTTTAGAAACCTTGCCCGTTGTCAGATTGAACTCACACGATAAAGATCTGATTGAAAAAACCATACAAAAGCCGATTATGCTTGTGTTTTCGGAAGTTCATGGAGGGTGCGCCCTTTCATTTAGAGTTAAGTTGGTGATGAACGACAAGAATAAGGAAAGATTTGCGAAACTATTTGGTGATCTTCGTATTCCGAGTCACGAAATTATTAGCCTTTCACAATACAAACCTCTACAAACACGTGTAGTCGGCTATAAGTCATCTGAATTTTATTTTGAATATAACTGGCGTCAAGTGAGCCTTAGAGATAAAGCTATCTTCTTTCACAATGATATAATCATAGGTACCGGAGAATTAAATCCTGCCGAAAATGACAACCTAAAGAACTTTTCTAATTTAATATCAAAAGGTCGTGCTACAGATCTAAATGGCCTTGAATGGGTTTTAGATAGTTAAGGATAGATTCGATATTTTTCTAGAAGTAGATCGGGATCATAACTCATTTTGGCTTGACGAAGATCATCGATTCCTAAATCGGGCTCAAGATTCATCCATTCAATGTTAGAAGGAAGTCGAGCGGCGGTTGTTTGATACATAAAGGGAGTAAGCCCTTTAATGTCGGGCTTGGCTTTCGCAAAGTGCATGAGATATTGTTTAGGGAGCAACTCTCCGAGAACAAAGCCTATAGGCTCCTTTGCATCATAGATTAGGTGTCCGGTAAGATTAAGTTCGCCCATTAAAAGAAGGGCTTCTTTACAAGAGTCATAATCCCCATCCTTATTCTGATGCCAAGCGTCTAATACTTGAAGGGCATCCTGGATTAAATCAGGATTCAAATCTTTTATATCAATGAGGGCGTTGTTCTCAAACTGATGAAGGAGATTTCTACGAGAGGCGAGCTTTCTGCCTGGAAGATCACGTAGCTTCTCTGTATGATATAAGTAGTCCTTTTCCTTCTCAATTGCCTCATGACGGTGAGATACGAGGCCTGTCAGGTTTGTGAGGGGAAATAGATACTCTCCCTCTTTCAGTAGTTTAAGGTAGGGCTGAAAGGGTTGAGTTAGGGGCATAATAAATTTTTCATTTTCGCGACTCACCCCTTTCAAATGAGGAAGTGGGTCAAAGAATAGCTCATATTTATGAACTTCGCGGAAAAGATAAAGGTTTGAAAAACTAAATTCGGAAGCAAGGGAATCGATTTCGGAAAACCATTTTTCAAAATTATTCTTTAGTTCGAGAGAAAGTTGCATCGATACTCTAGACATAATCGATAAATATTTGTTACCTTTATATAACCTTAGTACTTGGATCCCTTATTTTAGGCGAGCCCACATTTTTAAAGGAATTGATTGAATGGAAAAACAAAAGCGCTGGCAGTTTGCCTTAATCGTCACTGTTATCTTACTGACGCTCTATAACATATTGCCTACCCTCTTCTACTATACTAAACCCTTGAAAGATCCCATAACCGATCAAAGGGCCTACACAGTTGCAAGTGAAATTAAAGACAGAGTCAATGCGCTTGAACCCGATGCCGTTGAGTGGCTTGAGAGTTTTGCGAAGAACTTAGGATTAAAACCTAAAGCGATCGCTATCAACGCTCAAGATCCAAAACTTATCTCAGTTTCCTTTCAAAAAGCGGAAGATGCCGATTTATTTCGACGCTTTCTCCCAAGAGCCGGTAACTTAATTCCTTTTGTTCCCTCTCAACTAGAGCTCTATTCGGGTGAAAGTGATAAAGAAACCGTATTGGTGGCAAGGCAAATAGGAGTTCACCTTGAAGACAGCGATTTAAAATCTCTTTTCAGCTTCATCCCAAAATTCAATGAAAGCGGAAACTACTCACAAGCTTATCTAGAATTAGTTAATGATCGTGTTTCAACCCTTGCGTCAACATTGGGTGGTGAAAGTGATTTTAGCCGCCTCGTCTCAAATGGAAACGTGTCGGAAGAAGCGCTTTTAGACATTTCGGACAAAGTGGTCGGAACTGAAAAATTCCTAAATAGAATGCCGAAACTTGGCAAAAGATATTATAGCCACTTGCTTCAAGGCTCTAAATCGCTATCCTTAAACTCCCTTACCAGCCAACTTGAAACACTAAAAACAAAACTCACGGCTCGTAAAGAAAAAGCAAAAGGCGATGACCTTACTCAAGCAGAACGTGAACTTAAATCGGTGAATCAAGCCCTCTCCGTTCTTAAAAAGAATGAAGCCGATATTAAAGGCGCTCACGCCGTTTTAAACTTGAATGACATTAAAGCAGAAATTGCAAAGCCAAGAAAAGCGAATGAGCCATTCCTCATTTCATTAAAAGGCTCCAATCCTTTAGTTGAAGGTCTCGTTGTTGACCTTGAAAAGGATCTCGTTCTCTTAAAGTTTTATGATGACGTAGATACCGTTCGCTTAGGTCAGGCAAAATCTGAAACTGAAGCTTTCACTAAAGAAGAATTAAACAGCCTTATCTATAACGAAATAGCGCAGACTTCCCAAGCAACGGATGAAGACATTCAACCGAATGATTACAACTTTGCTATCAAGTTAAATACACTGCCTGATGCAAAAAGCTTCCTTTCCATGGAACTTGGAACGCTTGCTGCAAAACAAACACAAAGCCTTGTTGCCCAATTAAACAATAACTGGCAACCGACTCACCCTGACCTCGTTCGAGGCTCTTATCCTGTTCGTGATTGGTCAAGCTATCAAAAGGAGGGCGCTGATTCCCAAAGAATCGGTCTTGTCATTTATGCGCCTTCATTAAGCACTCAAGAAGTTCCAAAAGGCTTTAGAAAAGGCTCTATATACGTGATTGCTCGTAATTTAAGCCTTGTTTTAGATAAAGCAAGAACAAGTGAAAATAAAGGCTTAAATCAAGCCTTAACGCAAGATCTTGAAAACTTAAAGAATATCCTGACCCAAAACGGTTTTATTGGTTATAGCGGCGCTTCTTATGATTTAGATAAAGCTTTCCAAAAAGACTATATTTTTGAGTTAGACGATTACTACGCAAGCTTTGTAAAGGCCACACGAGAAGACTTCTCGGTAAAAGGCAGCAAGAAACAAGCGATTCTTCCCTTTACAGATGTAGAGCAAAGAATTGTTACCCGTAACCAAATTGACGATAAGATCCAAGAAGATCTTTTAAAATGGAAAGAAGAGTATGGCACGTCGCAAGTCGATTTAGACCCGACCGCTCACTACCTCGTTCCTCATCCTACTAAAAATCCTTACTGGACTAACTTTGTCCTCAGCTTTAAAAAGTATTTTAGAGGGGATGATCGTAAAATTTTGAAATGGGGTCTCGACTTATCGGGCGGTAAAACGGTTCGTATTGGCTTAAGAGATAAAAATAATCAGCCGGTCACCAACCCTGAAGATATTAAGCAAGCGGTTAACGAGCTATATACTCGTATTAACAAAATGGGTGTTTCTGAAAGAACGATCCGTGTTGAAAACAACAACATCATTCTTGAATTCCCAGGCTCGCAAGCGCTTTCAGCAAATGATCTCGTGAAAGCGTCTTCCATGACATTCAATGTAGTGAACGAGAAATTTGGCAATCAAAACCGTGAACTTAGAAACGTCGTCAATCAGTTCCTCCAAGAAGTATGGAACGAAGCGGTTGTTACCAATCGTAAAAGCGCTGAACAAGTCAACGAAATCGCATGGCAAAGACTCGGTGGTACTTTCTATGGTGATATGCAAACAAGACCTGTTAGCGATGCAGCAAAGACGCTGATCGAAAACGGTTTGAAACTCGCTAATCCCCGTGATTCGGTCATTGCAAACACCTTTAATGACGAACTTTCGTCCGTTGCAATTATGCGTGGCGATGACTTTTCTGCTTGGGAAGGACAAACCCATCCTCTCCTGTTTGTATTCCATAACTATGCGCTTGAAGGTTCGAATTTAACGAATATTCAAGCCGGCTATGATGCAACAGAAGGCAATCACCTAACCTTTAGCGTAAAACGATCCTATGAAGGTGCGAATGCTCCGGGCGGATCTCCAAGAGACGACTTCTATACATGGACTTCGCAATTCTCGGAAGATCGCGTAGCGGGAACTGCAAAAGAAACTTATACCAATGGTAGAGGCTGGAGAATGGCGGTTATCTTAAACGGTACCGTGATATCCAAACCTGTTCTGCGTGCAGCTTTAAGAGATACCGCATCGATTAGCGGCCGCTTTACTCAGCGTGAAGTAAGCCAACTAGCGGCAGACTTAAAAGCAGGTTCTTTAAGCTTTACTCCAAAGATCTTGTCGGAGCAAAACGTTTCGGCCGAACTTGGTACTGAAGAAAGAAGCAAAGGGGTTACCGCTTCCTTAGTCGCTATCGCTCTTGTTGCCGTCGCTATGATCGGATACTATCGCTTTGCGGGTGTTGTAGCAACCGTTGCGGTATTGTTTAACATTCTCATCATGTGGGGTGTTTTACAAAACCTCGATGCCGCTTTAACCCTCCCAGGTATTGCAGGTATCGTTCTTACGATCGGTATGGCGGTTGATGCTAACGTACTCGTCTTTGAAAGAATTCGTGAAGAGTTTGCCATTTCTGGTCGTATCGCGTCTGCGATTCAAGCCGGTTATAGAAA
>JAGVJG010000069.1 GCA_020051235.1 Parachlamydiales bacterium
AAGGCCTTCCTTCTTTAGACATTCAGTATAGAAGAAATGCTTTGAGTCGTTATGGAATCCCTCTAAAGGATGGCCTTGATTTGATTCAAACTGCCGTTCAAGGAAAAGAGGTGGGTACCCTTTATCAAGGGGATCGTCCCTTTGAAATTGTAATCCGATTGAACCCTCCCTCTTTCGATACTTTAAAAACGCTCCCCCTAAAGTCAAATGTGGCTTATCCCGCTTTTGTTCCCCTTTCTGAAGTAGCAGACATCAAAGCGATTGTTGGGCTTAATGAAATTAAACGGGAGCAAGGGAAACGTTTTCAAGTGGTGGAAGCCAATGTGCGAGGTCGCGATTTAGGCAGTTTCGTTGAAGAATTAAATGATAAAATTGCGACGCTAGACGTCCCTAAGGGTTACTGGGTAGAAGTGGGCGGCCAATATGATCACCTTCTTTCTTCTAAAAAACGACTCGCAACCGTCATCCCATTAAGTTTTGGGCTCATTCTATTGTTGCTCTATGCAGCCTTAAAATCATTACGCTTATCTTTGATTGTATTCAGTGCGGTCCCGTTTGCTTGGATCGGTGGCATTCTTGCACTTTGGTTTACAGGAGTTCCGTTCTCTATTTCTGCTGCGGTGGGCTTTATTGCTTTATCCGGGATAGCCGTTCTTAATGGGCTTGTGCTTTTAACTTCTATTGAACGAAGACTAGAAAATCAAATTCCTTATGATGCCATTTATGAAGGGACTTTAGAGCGGTTTAGGCCGGTATTAATGACGGCTCTTGTAGCGATGTTTGGTTTTATTCCAATGGCTTTTTCACATGCACCGGGAGCAGAGGTTCAAAAACCGCTGGCGATGGTCGTGATCGGAGGCTTATTATCTTCGACGGTATTGACTTTACTATTACTCCCCGCTTTAACTTTAAAAGTTCTAGTACGAGAAAAATTGAAATAGTTTCATGCTATACATGCTTATCGCGGCTCAATCTGAAATAGGATTTAGTTCAAGAGAACTTGTTCAAAACAATTTACATTTACCCGAAGGAAAATTCAAAATTTACTACAGAGGTTTAGTTAATTCCGATAAACCCATGTCAGAAAGAATGACTATTCTCATCATTAAAGACTTTCAAGAATGCAGTATTTCGTATTCAGGCTATCATTTAGAAAAAAAACGTAATATAAAGCACAGTTTTTATTCAGTGATTGACCCAAAGCAATTACAAGACTTGTGTTGTCATCTACTGACAAATCTAAGTTTTAGACAAATAAGCGAAACCATTAATTACATTTTGAATAAGTGTATTAAATGACTTTTTTCTAACAAACTCCTTCCAAAACTACTTTGATCCTTTTAAAGGACTTCCTTATGATTATATAGCTATGCTTTACGTAATTGTGGCCGTTTTAGATGAAACGGGTGTTTCCCACAAAAACCTTGTCCAAAACTCATTGAGCACTGTGCAGGGTAAATATAAAATCTTTTATAGAGGTTGTATCGAATCTCCTAAATATCTGATTTTGGAAAGAATTACTTTTTTCGTTAAGGATAATTTTTCACAATGTATTGCATCTTATTCAAGTTACAATAACAACCAACCCAAATTAAAAGAGCTTGTTTTCTCCATAGTAAAAAAAGAGCAACTGGAAAAAATTTGTGTTCAGATTTTAAACTCTCAAAATATTGATGAAATATCGAGTCTTGTAGATTTTCTATTGAATGATTTAGTTAACCTAGGCAAGCCTTAGCGTGCTAATGCTATATGTAATAATTGCAGTTGAAGATGAAAATGGGATTGCAGCTAAGGAATTAGCCCAGTCTTCATTTTGTTCATCTAAAGGGAAATACAAGGTTTATTATAGAGGCTACATTCGCTATACCTCTAAACTTAATGATATTGAAAGAATAACCATTTTTGTGAATAACAATTTTTATAAATGTAATGTTTCGTATTCAGGTTTTTATAAAGAAAAACTGACACCTAATATTAGAGATTTTAGTTTTTCCATAATAAATCAGGCGGAATTAAAAAATCTTTGCAATCGCTTTTTAATGCCATTAACTGAAAGTGAAATAATTTCCACTGTCGAAATTATGATGGGAGATTTTTTAAGATGATATATCTTCTTGTGGCTGTAACTGCTCGAGAAGGGATTGAAGTCAAGAAGCTCTGTCAAACAGGCTTTTGTGGAGTGACAGGAACTTATAAACCCGTCTATCAAGGAATGACCGCTTTTAAAGTTGACGATTTCACTATAAAGAGAATTTCACTATTTTTAACTAAACGCGAAATCTATGTGAGCGTGCAGGGCTACTCAATCATAAATAAATGTTCTGTTAATACAGAGTTTACTTGTGCAAATATAAATTCACTATCTTCTCTATGTATGGATTTTTTATCTGAAAGCTGTCCTAAAAGAACATCTGAATTAACTCAATCCATTTTGAAAGAAGCATTTAAACAAGAACCTATTAAAAGGCTGCCATTTAGTAGTTGTTCTCTTGAAAACGTTATAATGCAACTATCTTCTTAAAACGATGCTATATGTGATTATTGGATTAAAATCAGATGATGGCATTGATTCTTCAAAATTATTGCAAACTAATCTTGGAAATTTCAAGGGTCGGTTTAAAATTATTTACAGAGGCTATATAGATCATCAAGTAAAGCGTGACTTTCAAGTTTTGCGCATTTCTTTGCTTGTTTCAGATGAATTTGATAGTTGTTGGGTTAGTATATCCGGTTACCAAAAGACGTTTAAACCCTTTGAAGGTGAATATACCTTTATTCCTAATCCTATTCTGTTCAAAAAAGCCTGCTTATCAATTATTCACAGTCCAATAATTTATACAGAGGTGGTTGTAAAAGAAATTTTAGAGGGAGTAAGTGAAATCTTTGAAAAAGGCCTCCCATCTAAAAACGGTTGACCTATATCATTTTTATCACTGAATTCAAAACTCGAACAATGTATTTAATTATATCAATCAGAAGTGATGAAGGAATATTAGCATCAAGTCTTACTCATGGGGACACGACCTTTTCAGAGAAAAGATATAAGGTACTATTTCGGGGAATTATTACAGCTAAAAAAGCGGATAACATTTCCATTAACCGTTTTACTCTATTAATTGAAAGAAATTGTAAATTCTATACTGCATCAACAATAGGTTATAAGGATGATTTACAACTTTTTCAAAATCTACATTATTTTCAATTAGATAATTATCTACCTCTTTATGAAGAAATTCTTGCCTTAAAAAATTCAACGGAGCTGGTTAAGTCAATGGTTATCGCCAGAAATATCATTGAATATATTCAGGGTGATAATTCAATTAAGTCGTGCATTCCGAGTATACAACATGGCTTACTTGCGTGTCAGCCTTAGATCGTTCAATATGAATTGCCAGAAATTAGATTTTCTGAAGAGTTTGTGTCATTTTCGCAAACTAACTGGATCTATTTCATCTATTAAAATATTATTAGTTATATGCAACCGGTCCTAGAGAAATGAAAATATAATGTATGTAATTATCTCTATCAGAAGTGAAGATGGAATATTAGCCTCTAATCTTGCACACTCGCAAACGGTCTTTTCCGACAAAAAATACAAGGTACTTTTTCGAGGTTTTATGAAAGTGAAAGAAGCGAAAGATTTTGCTATGAATCGCTTTTCTCTATTAATCGAAAGAAATTGTAAATTCTACCTTGCATCCATAAATGGCTATCAAGAAGGTTTACTTCCTTATCAAAATCAATATTATTTTCAATTAGAAAATCATTTACCCCTTTATGAAGAAATTCTTGCCTTAAAAAATTCATCTGAACTGGAAAAGTCAGCACTTATAGCCAGAAAAATAATGGATGTTATTCAAGCTGATAATTCAATTAAAACCCACTTTCCCTGTATAGAACATGGCTTACTTGCGTGTCAGCCTTAGACGATTCAAAAATGCTATTTATTTTCAACAAACTCGATATAAACCCCCGTAAGCAACACTTTTATGATGTATACAATCATAGCTATAAGAAATGAAGAAGGTATCGTCGCCTCAAATATTGCACATGGACCGATGTATTTTTCTGATAAAAGATACAAAGTACTTTTTCAGGGTATTTTGAGAGCAAATAAATGTGACGGCATCACAATTAAACGACTTGCAATCCTCATTGAAAATGCTTGCAAGTTCGTTACGACAAGTGTAATTGGATATGAGGACAATTTAGAGACATTTCAAATGACTCACTATTTTCAATTAAACAATATTGACGCGCTATTTGACGAAGTCGATGCTTTAAGAAATTCATTGGAACTGCGAAAGTCAAATTTGATCGCCCTAAGAATAGTAAATGTCGTTCAAGCAGAGGATGGAATTAAAACTTTTTTTCCATGCGTAGAACATCGACTACTTGCGTGTTAGCCTTAGACCGTTCAAGCCCACAATTACGGTTCCCCCTTCATGCATAACTACTGCAAGCCAAAGAGGGACCCATCCCCCTAACGCAGGAATGGCTGCAATAAAGATAGCAAGGGTAGCTATGACTAGATTTTGCGTGACGACGGAGCGAGTATCTTTGGATTTTTTAAATAGCCAATCGAGACGATCGATATTGTCTTGAAGGAGCACGACATCTGCGGCATCGACTGCAGCCCTCGACCCACCCTTACCCATTCCAATTCCCACTGTTGCCCTAGCTAAAGCAGGCGCATCATTAACGCCATCTCCTACAAATGCAAGGGGTGATTCATTTGAGAACTTTTCTACTAATCGCAGCTTGTCTTCCGGCTTCAAATCGGAATAAAACTCATCTAAGTTAAGCTCATCCGCGACTTTTTTTGCAGAAGCAAAATGATCGCCTGTTAACATGGCTAATTTAAGTCCGAGTTTTTGCAAATTAGAAAGGGTATCTTTAACATTTGGCCTAAGGGTATCTTCAAACTGAAATAAGATTAACTCATCCCCTAGTCTCATGACAGCGATCAAATAACCTTTTGTTTTAACCTCATCCACCCAATTTGTAAGCTTTTGATACTTCTCACTCTCGATTTTATCTTCTAAGTAAATGGGTTGGCCGATAAACACAGGTGTATTCTTATAAATCGCCTCTACACCATAACCAGGAATCATTTTAAACCCGTCGATAGAAGCGGGCTGGACCTTTAATTTTTCACCGGCCGTTTGAATCGCTTTAGCGATAGGATGAACGGCATTTACTTCCAACGCGTAAGCAATCGACATCACTTCATCTGAAACAGGGGCCTTTGACATCGATTCCGATTTTAACCACTTAAGTTCACCTGTAGTCAACGTGCCTGTCTTATCAAATGCCACTTTTTTTACATTGTAAAGCCCATCTAACGTAACTCCCCCTTTTAATAAGACCCCCTTACTTGCCGATACACTTAAAGCGCTAAGGTAAGCAATAGGAATGGCAATAATTAAAGCGCAAGGAGACGCAGCAATCAAAAAAGCAAGGGCTCTATATATGGAGCCTTCTTCACCTAAAAAAGGTAAATTCAAAAGATAGGGAAAAGTCAGGGCAAAGAAAAAAGCGAGAAAAATAATCGCTTTAGCATATCTATCACTTAACTGATCAAACCATTGTTGAAGCTTGGGTTTTGCGTCTTGGGCTTGGGTGACGAGTTCGATGATTTTAGCGAGCGTTGAATCAGAAATGACATGTGTCACTTCAATCTCTAAAGCGCCCTCAATGTTTTTTCCGCCTGCAGGTACTGTATCGCCCACTTTTTTAAGGACAGGCAGGTTTTCACCGGTTAAGTGAACCAAATTAACCGAAGACGCTCCTTTTACAACCAAACCATCAAGAGGGATGACTTCTCCCGCTTTTACTAAAATTCGATCCTGTACTTTTACATCTTTAACCGAACGCACAACGAACCGATTTTGATCATTCAAAACCCAGGCGGTGGTAGGAGAAAGTTTGTGAAGTTCCCTAAGCGAGCTTTTAGCTTTTGAAGTAACGGCCTCTTCCATTGAGCCTGATATGGCAAATAAAACTAGAAGAAGAGCCCCTTCCATTGGGCTTCCTATAAGAACAGAACCAAAAGCGGCAAGTGTCATCAAAACATCAATATTGATGATTAGGTTACTTAAATCTTCAATGGTTTCAATTAAAGCCGGCATTCCCGCTAAGAAATAGACAACAATCAAAAGGCCTTTAGATAAGGGTAAGAAGGCTGGATTAAACGATAAAATAAAGCTGACTAGTAATAGAAGAGCCGCAAACAAGGATCCCTTTAGATGAAGCTGAAATCCCCATTTTCTCGTATCGGGGGTGATAAAAGGAGAAAATACTTCTTCTTTACCTTCAAAATATTCATCAAAGAGGGTGCTATCTGCCATAAAAATATTGTGTCACATAATAAGTTAGTCCGACACTGACCACAGCTATTGCGGTTGACCAGACGCTTGCGGGAATAATACGATTATCCACTTGCTGCGCCGCCCAGCCTGATAAAATGGAAATGGCTACGAGTCCCGCTATCAAAGGAACATAAGGAATCGAAAGAAACGAGAGCATCAAAATCGCCGAGATTAAAGCTCCAAAAAAAGAATAAAGGCCCTGCTTTAAGGGATGTTCAATGTTTTCAAGCGTAATGCCCATTTCCTCTTGAACCATTACTTTTAAAAGGCGTCCTTCATCCGCCATAAGAACGTCTATGACCTCTTCAAGTAATTGTCCCTCAAAACCTTTAGCGCCGTAAAGCACTCTTAGCTCTTCCCTTTCTTGGGGTCGATTGTGTTCGATTTCCCATTTTTCCTGAGCCAATATTCGATGAAGCCGTTCAAGTCTGACCCAACTTAGCCACGCAGAACGACCAGCGAGCCAAACGGTAAGGCCGACCGAGGCCATAGCCATGATGGGGAAAGGGTCTATATTTAAGGGGGTTAAGATAGCATAAAGAATTAAGAGAGTTGCAAATGTATTTCTAGCACTGTCGAGCAATGCATGCTTAGACCCAGGCAACTCGAGCCCATGGACCTCCTTAGAGGTCAAAATCCCTAATGCTTGTTTTTCAGCCACATGGCTTAAAGCATCTTTCCCTTTAAAATGATCAGACATAATTCCTTAGTGTAAGAGCTAATGTATTTTTTTGATATAATGTAAATAGGAGGTATCTATCCATGCCTGAAAATATAAATATAAATGGCGACGGCACTCCCATACAAAACCTCGAAGGTTTAGTTATTCCTCCAACCACTATTCTTCCTCAAACTCAAAATTACAACTCAACAATCGCTCCCTCATCCGCAGAAGCAGTCGCAACCTCTTGGAATGCCCAAGCCCCCTCAATTGCCCCTCCAGAGATGTATTCCTCTTTTAGCTCTAATGCACCTGAGTTGATTGCCCTAAAAGCCAATCAACAACAAAACGAAGCGATGCTTAGCATGCTTGAAAAGTGGAACGATGCGGTTAAAGAAAACCATGAAAGGATGATTAAAGAGTCACTTGATCCCGATAAAGTTCGTGATGAAGAAGAAAGAAGACAAGTAGCGGGTCTAGTCAGCAATTATCTAGCCAATTCAAATCCAGCTACCGATTCAAGCATTCCATTTTTAACAGTAGGTCTTATTTTCGCCGGTTCAAGCGGCGGTGTAATCGATGCTGTTATGATTGATACATCATCTACACGAATGGTGGGAGTTAATCCCACTCAAGATGGAACAGGAAATACTCAAGTCCAACCAGACATGCGCGAATGGTTATCCATTTTAGGCGCAGCAATGGTGCAAGGTATGTTTTACGCTTCTTCAGCATTTGCTGTCGGCAAAGCGGAATCCACTCAAGAGCAAAACAAATTAACAGCGGAAGAATACGCTCAAACCGTTATTAACTTAATCAGTTCGGGTCAATTGAATAAATTGATTTCAACTTTTGTACAAGCCAAATCGGAAACTCAAAAAGCGGATCCTGACTACGTCAAAATGCTAGAAATAAAAATGCAAATTTTCCTCTTAGGAACTGCCCTTTACACCTTGTATGCAGCGGGAAAAGGCGGAACTCAGCATATGGCTGGCGAAGAAATGGCAGGCTACTTTACAGAAGTTCCGGAAAACCAAACCTTCGGCCCTAACAAAGAATTGATGGATAAAATCTTGGGAATGATGAAAGACAATCTAGCCACATTAGATCCTGCGTCAAAAGCAAACATTTTGAATGCGTTATATGCCTTTATCAATAATTACTCGGCAGCAAAGGTTTTATCGAATCCTGCAAGTCTATTTCCCAACTTCAATGGTTTGACAGAAGATTTCGCTAGGGCGAAGAGAGAAAATCCTTTAGACGTTTGATCATTTCGAGGTGGTCGTTCCATCCGATCACCTCTCTTATACTATGCATCGAAAGAATTGGAATTCCAATATCCACCGTTTTAATGCCTAACTTAGATGCAAGAATGGGTCCAATCGTTGATCCACAGGGCATATCGCTCCTTGATACGAAAGATTGAGATTTTGAAAACCAATTCGCAGAAACCGCATCGGTGGCATACTTTTGATTCGCATTCCATTTAACAACAATCCCCTCACCCAATCGCGGACGATGACGAGCTTCGTGTCTTTCAGCATAATTTGGATGGACGGCATGAGCAACATCTATCGAAACTGCCTTTGTTTGATTTAAAAGCTTTAAAAAGGCTTTTCTATCTCCCACTACTTCTTCTAATAAATGAGTAAACCGACTCGACTCAGCTCCTTCATAGGAACCCGATCCAATCTCTTCATGATTGAAGAAATAAAGCGCGATTAAGGTATCAGAAGATTTAGCTGGAATGGCTTCAATAATCTCAAAACAAGAAGTTAAATTATCAAGTCTGGGTCCTTGAACTATTCCCTTACTTAACTCGGTAACTTTTTCAGCCGAAACTGCAAAGAGTTCAGCACCATTGGGGATTTTTAAAGATTGAAGGCCCGCAAGTAAATTCAGATGCTCTTGTCGATTTAATATAAGCCCCTTTTCATTCACTTCACGATCTAAATGAATAGCTAACTGAGGCAATGTCACTTTTTGTTTAATCTCAATCAACTCCCCCTTAGATGTTCTTCCGGCTAAAATCAAATCACGGTTAAGCCAGGATGAAAGCAGCGGAGCACCATAAACTTCTACCCCGAGCATAAAAGCGCCTTCCTTTTGATATTCAGGATGAGGCTTTAGTTTTAAAGCGGGGCTATCGGTATGAGCGGCAAGGATTTTTATTTTTTTGGGATTTTTGGGTTTTATAAAGGCGGCCAAAGCCCCATCAAATTTTACAAAACACTTTTCACTTGAAATCCCCTCTTTAAAACCCTTTTTCTCTAGAATTTTAGAAAGGTTATGAACGGTGTGATAAGCGGTTAAACTGTTTTCAACAAATTCGGCAAAAGATTGCATAAAACCTCAATCTAACACGCTTTTCACTTTTTTAAGAGGACGAGCTTAAACTACTCTGGTTTAACAGGTTCCAGCTTTTCGATACCGCCTAAATAACTTCTAAGCACCTTTGGAATAATCACTGAACCATCCGGTTGTTGATTATTTTCAAGGATCGCTACCATTAAACGAGAGGTCGCAAGGCCAGAACCGTTTAATGTGTGAACGAAATCGTATTTACCTTCTTTATTTTTAAAGCGGCAATTCGATCTTCTCGATTGAAAATCCGTACAATTTGAAACAGACGAAACTTCGTAGTATCGATTTTGACCCGGGAGCCACACTTCTATATCAATGGTCTTCGTAGAAGCAAATGACATATCGCCCGTTACGAGCAACATATTACGATAGTGAAGATCAAGCCCTTGAAGAACTTCTTCTGCCGAGTTCAGCATAGCGTCGAACTGACTTGCCGAATGATCAGGATGGCTGAAAATAAACATTTCAAC
>JAGVJG010000078.1 GCA_020051235.1 Parachlamydiales bacterium
CCAATATCATGCCCTACATGCGCTTCGCTATTTGTTAAATGGAAGGGTTGAGGAATATAATGGCTGGATAAGAGAGCAGCTTAATATTCGTTGGGAACAGTTGAAAAGTGCCGTCCAATCCTCACCACTAAAATTACTAAATTTCCAAGGGCCCACCGCCTGGATGAAAGCCCCTCGCAAGGCAGACGATTATTTGAAACGTACCTACAATGTAGAGGCCACTTACGGAAGTGAATATGGCTTTACCTCAGATCACTTCCGTTTAAATATGCTCTCTCAAACCAATGAATTTAATGAGTTCATTTGGCGTCTAAGAGTTTAAACTTTTACTGGAATGATCACAGGTGTTGGAGGTTTTACAGGTATCGGCTGATGCTGGGCTTCCGGGGAGAAATCAACGGCGTTTAAATCAATCGATCGAAAAACTAAATCACTGGATCTCCAATAAAAAATATTGTTTGCAAGGTCGCAACTCGTTGTCCATTGAGTTGAGAGGGGACACGTTTGATTGTTAAACTGGACGTTCGCAGTTCCCGGTTGGATGTAAACTGAATCTAAAATATGTGCGCCTTGGAAAATGTTTGACACCGGATCGGAGCCCGGTGTTGAAAACTGTAGGATTTTAGCGATTCGAACAAATCTTGATGAAGAGGACCAATCACCCGGAAGGCCTACCATACCGGTTTCTTGATAGTTATTGATTTGATAGCCATTTATAGTTGAGTTAGGTGGATTGGTGTTTGAAACATTTCCAAATTGTCTAACTAAGTCAAGATGTCGTCTGAAAGTAGGTTCATTTGTAACAACTCCAATTTTATTTTCATAAAATTTGACTCTGCCTTTTTTGAATTCAATAACTCCACTTTTACCTGTTTTGTCATGAATAGAAATGTGAATAAGAGGAACTTGTTTTATTTGAGGAATTTCATCTCCCCAAATCCATACGGACTCGAGATTATTTTTTACTTCATCAACCGTTTTGAAATTTCCTAATATCCATTTTGCCATTTGAGATACAGGAAGCGATTTTGGATCAAATGCAGGAAGTGGAGTAGGGTAGATTGTTTCGGGAAGTGAAAGATAGTCGCAGCATAGACCTTGATTATTTAGGCCGGCATCTATCATGTTTAAGCCGAAGGCATTAATGCCTATGTAGCCATATTTATTCGTCCAAGATAGCCCTGGTTTTCCATCAAACGAAGTGGTAGTGTTTTGTTGGCCTTGATTGAAGATAAGAATTTGAGATTGCATGTCAACGGGATAGTCCATGGCTCTATGAGCGGTAGTTCCGAATCTAAAAGAAGTGCATCCAATTGACATAAAAACTCCTAAAAAAAATGGAATATGAATTAAAAAAGAATTTTTAGGTAGGATTAAAAAATGGCGGATAGAAAGTGGACCTTCTTTTTTTTATGGTTGGCCTGCATTGTTGGGTCGGCGGCCGTTATTCCTTATCTCTATTTTATTGGTCTTGTTCCCCCGCAAGTGTCTTTTGTAAGAATACTCACGATATCGAATTTACAGGCGGCTGTGATTTATGGTTTCGTATGCGTATTAAGCTATTTTCTACTTCCTAAAACTGATTTAGAGCCTTTTCAATATAAACCCCTCTTAAAGAGAGTGATTTATCCCGCGATCTTTTGGGGGACAATCGTTGGCTTAACGATCTTCTTTATTGAAAAAAGCCTCTTTTTAAATTCGCAACTTTCCAACATCCATCCTCCCTTTTGGGCGGGGCTTTTAGCATCTCTATATGGAGCTATCAATGAAGAAATCTTACTTAGATTGTTTTTACTAACCTTCGTCTATTGGGCCTTAGCAAAAGCGCTCAAATTAAATCGCAAAACGTTGTTATGGATTGCTACATTGACGGTCGCCCTCATATTTGGACTAGGTCATCTACCTGCGGCTTTAAAGTTAGGGAACCCCACTTTCCTTGAAATTGGAAGGGTGCTCTTATTAAATGGCCTTGCAGGGACCGTCTTTGGCTGGCTCTATTGGTCAAAAGGGTTATGGACGGCTATGGGAGCCCATTTCGTAGTGGATATTCTTATCCACGCCTTCTTGACTTTGATTAAATAATAACTTATTATCTTTGTTCCCATGCATAAACTAATAGGTATTATTTTGCTTTTTGTGAATGCGCTTATTGGTGAAGTTCTTACTTATTCTGAACTTTATAATAATTGTACATTAGATCAGCAAAGCGCGCTTCATGAGGCGAATATTAGATTAAATTTAGATTTCGCCTTGTTTGAAAGCCTAGAGGGTGGAATGTCGAATGCAAAGCCCTATTCCTTTGTTTGGAAAGATAAACGGTATGTTCTAAGGTTTTTATCTGTAAATGCCTCCTTTGAAAAACGCTCGAGCGAGATCATGGCATTTAGAATGGGGGAGAGTTTAGATCTTGCCCCAAAGAATATATTTTGCGATTCACAAAATCGTTTGATCATTTCGGCGTATGTTGAATCTATTCCTCAAGAATTGCCTCTAGATGCCATTGCTGCAATGATTCGTAAGCTTCATGATTACGAAGGGGATTATCCTGTTAGGCTGACCTTTAACGAACGCTTAAAAAAGCATTACTTAAAAGTTTTAGATAATGGAACTGCTCTTCCGACTGGCTTTAGAGAGGTCATTGAAAAGGCTATCGAAAATTCCAAACCAAAGAATTTGGTGCCTTGTCATGGCGATTTGAACGTTAACAATATCCTTTTGTCTGATCGAGTCTATTTTATTGATTGGGCGAATTCGACACCTGATGATCCTTATATCGATCTCGCTTACTTTAGCTCTTTAGCAAATCTATCTGAGCACGATGAGTATATTTTTCTGTCTGCTTATTTTAGGCGTTCTCCCACACCTTTAGAAATCAAAACCCTGCATGAGAATAAGGCTCTATTTTGCTTAATGACAGCGATCATTTGGTTTCAATTTTCAGAGAATGCAGAAGACCGTAAAATTTCTTTAGATGATCGTGTGAATCGACTTAATGAGGAATTTAACTCACCCCATTTAAAGAGTGTTAAAGACTATCGAAATGACAATAAGATCATTCACATTAGAACTTCTCCTACTAATGAAATCAGGCTTTTCGCTTTAAGTAATTACAAAGCTTATGTTGATTTTGTTAAATAATATTTTTAAATAGCGCGTTTCTATTAAGAATATATTAATAAATATTCAATGGTGGTCTTTTTCATGATATAATTTATGCATGAATTATATACTTTCCGTTTCAGGTAAAACCGTCACCCTTTCTTCTGGTGATTCAACACTTACTCCCATTAAAGCGCTGCAAACCTTAGCTAACCATAAGATTGATAATAAAACTTTAGTTAGTACCCACAAGGTTGCAGAAGAGATTTTTGAGAAATACGACAATGAAAGAAGCGGGTGGACTCGTTTCTGGGACGCTATTAAAGGATTCTTTTGCATTCAGACTGAAATGAGTCGAGCAAAAGACTTGTACGAAAAGATTATTTCTAAAAAGGATGACTCCTCCTCCGTCCCTGAAAAGAAGGCGATTGATCCAGCCGTAATTCAACAAACTAGGGAAAAGCTTCTTACATATCGCGAAAATGCAGCGAAAGAAGGAGTAGAAGTTAGTGATATACGATTTGATGATCTATCAAATTTTGATAAAACATTTGAGATGATGTCAACACTTGAGAAAAGATGTCGTGAGAAAAGATTGGGGGCATCGGGCTATGTCGAAGGTCAAAGACATATGCGAGTCAATTTTTCGCAAGAAAAACCGGGCTTGAGATTTTCACGTACTCACATTCAAGAAGTTGTATCCACGTTATTTGAAGCGAATTGGAATATTTTAGATTTCGAAAATTGCTTCAAGATTTGGCAAACGGTACTAGAAGACAATGTATACTTTAAAAATTACTTTTGCCGATTATTCGCTACTTTCGCAAATGATGACAAAAAGTTAACAAGCTTATTTCAGCGATTTGAAAGTTTAAATTCAGAAGCAGCAAAATACTATAAAACATTTTTACTAGAAAATAAAGACACTCTGGCTCTACGAGCTTTGAAGTTTATTGGAGTTAAAGTAACTGATAGTAAACTTGAACTTCTAAATGGCTACTTGCAACGTGATCAACTTGAAAGTGCAAAAGCTGTTTTAGCGACTTTTAGCCTTGATGAGGAATCAGCCAAACAGCAGTTTCTTAGAGAATATAAAGGCAAGAATTCAGATTTAGTCGCACAATATCTTCCGAAGCCTTCAAATGATTCTGTTTCATTTTTAAAGGGGATAGCTCAAGAAGCAAAAAGATTAGGGGTTGAAACCACTCCGATCTCATCAGATGATTTGAAAGCCTTAAACATCCTGAGATTGGAGATCGATCATTTAGAACCATTAGTTGATAAAATGGACACTAAATTAGTTGAACTTTCCAATAGTGCCTTTAAAACGGGAGATTACGATCATTCCTTTTATTTAATCTGCTTGGTTGATGTCACTAGAAGAAAACCCACCTCCATAATAGAGAGTCATATGACTCATGAAATGTTTGTGGGTAAGAATGCAGCGAAGTTCGCTGTTTTGGTCGATAAATATGCATTGGCTCGAGCAAATATTCAAGACTTCATTATGAGCAGTTATGCAAATTTAAATGAGCATAACTTAGATGGCTATTTATGGGCTTTGAAGTACATTGCAGCTGACGTTACGAATGTTAGGTTAGATTTATTGGTAAAATTAGTGAACGATACGGATCTAACAAGAGCCAAATTAGTTCTTGATAGCTTTAAAGAATCCGAACGCGGGGCTTTAGAAATTGAATTAAGGGAGAGCATCAAAGATTTAAAAGAGTATCCTACAGAAAGAAATGTAAAAATCATTGAGCTTTACGAACAATATCTACCTGCTCTTGTTAAACCCTTAGAGCCGCCTAAGAAAACTGTTGAACATGGATATTTCATAACAAAATTAAAAGATAACATGATTAAAGCAGCTCTATTGGGGCTTGATGTAAGCGATGTCTCTTTCGATGAATTGAATGAGCACGATATCTCCGGCATTTTAGAGCAGTTAAAGAAATTCCATCAGAAATATCATAAGCTCGATCAAGAAGATAAAAAGAAATTTAAAGACATCAAGCTAAATATTGATTCAGTGCTTTTTGCATTTTATGAGGTTAAAGAACAGTCAAAAGATCCCAATGGGTGTTTTGAAGTTCTTAAGTTATCTGATGGTTCTATCGAACCAAGAAAAATTGAACAATTAATTCATTATTATTTTCATAACAATCCCGAAAATACTAAAGAATGCTTAAGACAACTTCATTTAGCAGATTACCGATCCGAGGGTCTTGTAGAGAAAATTCTTTCAGAATTCATTGAGGGTGTTTTAGAAAGTGCAAGCAATCTTAAAGATTCTAAGAATCCGGCTGATGCTATTAGAGGGGTGGATTTTTATGTCGAAAGAGTGTCTGAAATATTAGATGGCGCTCCTATTAAAACGGATGAAATGCAAATCAAATTATTTAAGGCTCTTTTGCCGATAAATAAAATATTAGCTCAAACAGCATTGAATTATATTGACCTGTCACACCCCCAACATAAAGAATTTGAACAACTTCTTAAGGATACGAAATGAGTTACAATCTTTCCATTTCAGGACAAACAGTAATAGTTACCTCAGGTCAGTTGACCGACACTCCTTATGAAGCTTTGAGTAAACTTTCCACCCATAAAATTGATAACAAGACAGATGTCACTACACAGAAGATTGCTTTCAATATTTATAAGCAATATACGCACCAGATGAGTTGCTTGCAGTTCTTGTGGGATACGATCATGAAATGCTTTTGTATTACTACTGAGCATTCCAAGGCCTATAAATTATATCAAAAAATTATCGAAAAGAAAGATGAAAAGCAGCAAGAAATACCCCCAAGCCAGCCTACAAGTAAGGGTATTCCTACAGAGCCTGTTTCTGGAAAAATGTCAAAAGAAGACGATGAGTTTGATATGCATTCACATTCAATAAGTATTATGAATGGAATCGATATTTCATTTGCACATTCAGTTGCGCAGAGAATAAATGCTTTAGAAGATAATCGGCTTAAAGATTTATTAAACGATAAACTAATTACTCTTTCTGACCAGTTTTTTCAAGCAAATCAGTATGATACATCCTATAAATTGTTATGTCTTGTCCGCAAACATAAAGACCGTAATTCACATCTCGAAAAGCACATGATACATCAGTTGTTGTTTGTGAAGAATGAAGACCAATTCAGAGATTTAGCTGCTCGTTATAAAAGTCCAAATGAAGATTTTATGTTTTTGCGCAGGCATTATTTGATTGATTCTCCAGGTTCTTTAGATAAGTATTTATGGGCTGTAGAATTAATTCCTGATTATGAAGCATCCAATAAGCTTAAATTAGCTTTTCTCACCACTCTTTTAAATAAAAATGATTTAGTGGGTGCAGAAAAAGTATTGATAACTTTCAAAGATCAAACAGCTTTAGCTAAACTTATAGATGGTTATTCAGCATCACAATCCGAAAGAAACACACAAATTGTTGCGCTTTTGAAAAAGTATATACCTGATGATAAATCATGACCTATGATCTTAATGTAGATAGTAAAAGAATCGTTGTTACTTTTTCAGATAGACCATCCCATCGAGCTATAGAGTCATTAAGATTTTTGGCTGATAAAGCATATCAAGTGGATAATCAGACGGCCTTTAGGATTGTCGATGTCGCTAGAGACATTATTAGTAAATATCAAGACGAGATGGGGTTTTTTGCTACATGGTGGGATCTTATAAAACGCCTTTTTTGTATCAAAACAGAGCATAGCAAAATTCAAAGTCTTTACGATAAAGTTTTAGTCAGAAAGGAATTTTACGAGTTTCGTCCGTTATTGCCTTTTCCTACGGTTGAGCCCGCCAAAACTGTAGAGCCGCCTCCGGCACCTGTTAAAAAAGAAGTCGTACATGGTAAGAATATCAACCATTTTAAGACATTCATAGCCCAAGCAAGGGAACTTGGAGTCAATACGAAAGACCTTAGTTTTGCTACAATCGATGAAACTGAGATTGATGCAATTTTAAAAGTCGTCAGTGATTTTAAAAGTGAATGTTTCCATTTTGAATTAGAAAGAAAAAATCTTATTGATCGTGAAAATCCAAGTTGTCCCATCATCTACATGGTTTATGATAGTGATCAGAAGTTATTAGCCTTAAAGTTAATCACGGCTAAGACTGATTCGGTATTAATCGATCTATTTCATAATAGATTTGAAAATAAACAGTTCGAGTCGGCCTATAAAATTTTGCGTATGCTCTCATTTCGCAATGAAGCTTCTGTTATATTAATAATGAAATTAGCTAAACATTACCTTCAGTCCGGAGAGAATGATGATATATTGAAGGAACTTATTAAACAGTTAGCTGACAGGGAAGTGTTTAGTAAAGGAATTGTTAAAGCCTTTTTCATTGGAGAAAAAAGTAATGTTAGTTTGGAGCGCCTCTTGAAAGCGTTAAGCCTTACGTATGTTTCACTTTTCGATATAAAAAAAGAGCTATTGACGATTGCATTGAATGAAAATAAGTTAGATGATGCACGAAAAGTATTAGAGGCTTGTCGAGATACAGAGACTTACGATAAAGATAAATTTATAGCTGATGCTATTGATATCTATATAAGAAAGCGTACGCCTGAAAATGATAAAAAAATCAAATTATTACTGAGTTTCTTGCCGGATTACACATTAAATAGTTTAAAAATTACACGAGGCTGGTCTTAAAAAACGCAATAAAGATGTTGATCCAGAGATTTTATCTAAATTAAGCTAGTTATTTCGGAGTGTGGGTTATTTTTCTGGTAAAGAACATATCCGGATATAGATTATGGAGGCTGCCTGTTTTGGTATGACCTCCAAAAATAAACTGTCCTATTGAAAGTAATTTCATTTCAACATTTATAGCTATCACACTTGTGAAAAGAGGCGGTAAAGTAAAGACCGAGCTTACACAAGCTATCGCTCGATCCGACCATGATTTTGAAGAATCGCAAACCAAATTTACATTACTTTCAAAACGTTCGTCGATACGATCGTAAAGTTCTGCTCTTCTTCTTATCCTTTGATTCCAACTAAATTTGTGAAAGATATAATTAAATATTGTTTCTTGTGCAGTTTCGCTAATAGTTTTTTTGCTAGGAACTCCCTGAATTTTAGCTAGAACTTTGCTAATTTCATGAAGTCTCCAATCAATATATTCTTGACGTACTTTATTGGTTCTAGCTAAAACGATGACTTCATTCGCTTGACAATTCAATCCAGGAATAGTTTCTGATGACTTTTCCATCCAGTTACACATGAATGGAATATATTTTAATAAATGGAGACGATCGCAAAAATAGACTTGTCCTCTGACTTCCACCGTTACGGGACGGCGGATCGGTTTTCTACTAATTGGACAAATCAATTGCTGTAAAAAGGTGTCTTGAAAAAGTTCTTCCGGTATTTCATCCAGTTCAATTAACTCTTCGTGAGAAATACGGCCAGCCAATTGAATTAAATAAGGATCGTTCTCTGATGGTTCAGTGTAATGTACAAGGGGAACCGTTTCTCGAAACCTTTCTTCAGTTAGCATTTTGGGTTTAACAAGCGATTCATTTCCTGCTTTTATAAAATACACTAACCAAGAGAGGGCCCAATAATGGTTATACCGAAAAACAGGTGTTCCTCTAAAGGAAAGCACATAATTTTGGGCGGTTTGAGATCGATGACTTGCCCAGTGAAAAGCGACTGCTGTCACAAGAGCAAATAAGGGATATAACGCTTTATATTTGTGTTGAGTTAATCCAATTTTCATCACTTCAGCTGAGCCTGCAACTACACTCGAATGAGTAGGAGTCAGAAGATTGGGTAAGGGAGTGCGTATGGCAACTTCACATAAAGTGACCGCACGCTCATCATTACTTTGACGCGGCAATTTCGACACTTCGTCCATCGCCGTATCAAGATAATCTCTATAGTCTTGGAATGTTAGGTAGTTGCTAGCTAATTTCTGCATTTATTTTTTCTCAAACTTAATTCCAACAGGTACACCCCATATTCTTACTGCACTTACATGTACCTTTTTTTTGTGATGATGGTGGTGGTGATGGTTTTTAGGAGCGGCAGAGGGGGGAGGAGGAGGTGGAGGTGGAGTAGGTTGTTTAACAGGAGGTGGAGTAGGTTGTTTAACAGGAGGTGGAGGTGGATTTTGCGGAGGTTTTGCAGGAGGCTTATCACCATTACCACAGCCTGGTTTAACAGGGGGAGGATTAGGTGGAGCAGGGGGTTCCGGAGATACACTCAGATTTTTTAACAGTAAATAGGTTGCGCCTACAGCCGCCGCGGCAAAAATGCCCGCACCTAAAATTTGTCCCCAAGTGTAGCCTTCTTTTTGAACGAGTTGTTGTTTAACAGGTGGCGGTGGTGGAGGAGATTGTTTAACAGGTGGCGGCGCAGGTGGTGGTGGAGTGGGTTGTTTTACAGGTGGCGGTGGTGGAGATTGCTTAACAGGGGGAGGATTAGGTGGAGCGATCGCTAAATTCTGTTTAGGATTAATTGGCGAAGCTGCTTTTTGGGGTTGCGAAGGAATGGGTTTTGGTTCTTTCAAATTAATAGAACATGCAACGGGTAAATCCCTTCTATTTCTAAAATGCATAAAAGAGTCAGGGGTATCAGCATTTTCTAAAAGCGCAATCTTCTTTTGAAGAACACGAATTCTATCATCAATTTTTCTTATCTCGAATGCACTTGAATGTGTGTGTTCAGAGTTTCTAAGGCGTTGAATTTCTTGTTCAAGCTCTTGAATCTTATTAGTTATGGCCGAATTTAAGTTGAGTTGCATTTTTTTAATTTGATTGAGAAAAGTTAATATTTTTAAAATCCAAAATATACGGGATGATGTCTTCCTTTATCGGTTATGACACGAGTAGAATGCTTCTTTTTTGGTGGTTTGGATGGAGGGGAGGAAGGCATCTTAGTCGGCGCAGGTGTTGGTGCTGGAGTCGGCGCAGGTGCTGGTGTTGGAGAGGGGGCCGGAGTCGGTGCTGGTGTTGGTGCTGGAGTCGGTGCTGGTGCGGGTGCTGGAGTTGGTGCGGGTGCAGGAGTTGGTGCAGGAGTTGGTGCGGGCGTCGGCGCAGGAGTTGGTGCAGGAGTTGGTGCAGGAGTTGGTGCAGGAGTTGGTGCAGGAGTTGGTGCGGGTGTTGGTGCGGGTGTTGGTGCGGGTGTTGGTGCGGGTGTTGGTGCGGGTGTTGGAGTTGGAGGATTAAAAGGGATAGAAGGACTTGGTTCACGTTGGATACTTAATTCTTTAATAACAAGAATGGCTCCTGCCACGGCTAGAGCTGCGGTTATGCCGCCAAAAATGATTGTTCCCCAGGAAAATGTTTCTTTTTTGAGCACAGGAATTGTTTGTTTCACTTGTGCGGGCGAAACGGGCAATGGAGATGAGGTTGCTACGGGTTGTACGACAGGAGCAGGAGTAGGAGCGATCGGTAAGGATGGTTGATGTGGGGCTGGCGTTGGAATGGGTTGGGGTTCTGTTATAAAAATCGGGCATGCAGTAGGGAGATCGCGTCTATTTCTAAAATGCATGGAAGAGTCAGGTGAATCCGCGTTCTCTAAACGAGCAATTTTCTTTTGAAGAATTCGAATTTTATCCCAAAGTTCTTGAACTGCGGAAGGACGGGGCAGATTGGGTTCGGAATTTTTGAGTAATTGAACTTCAATTTGAAGGTCAATAAGTTTAGAAGTAATTGCAGAATTTAGATCTAATTGCATTTTTTATAGTTGATTGTGAAGCGATATTAACTTAGTAAAGGGTTAATATATTATCGCTTTACAGTGATGGAGTCAACTATTTCAGCCAGTCGTAAGCGGGTTTTTCGATCCCTTCTTTAATAATTAAATTTTTATCTTTGATGGGATGCCAATTTAATATTCTTTCAGCACGTGAACTATCAAATAGGGCTTTTTGAGTACGACTATTCCAATCCTGATAGGACGGCAGTTTGCGATTGGGATGGTTAACTAATGTTTTGATTAACCATTTAAAAAGATCGATTGAATAGTAGGATAAAGGTGACGTAGGGACAATTTCAATTTTTGTATTTAGGGCTTTTGAAAGCGCTTTAATGTACTCACGTGCAGTCAGGAGGGGAGGAGACGTCAAAAGAAAAGTTTCTTTTTCAATATTAGGAGTATCAATGGCTAGCTTTATGGCATCTGCTACATCATTTACCCAAACTAAAGGCAGATAGTTATTGCCATCTCCCCATAATTCACAAACTGTTCCGTTAGCGGAAAAACGACCTATTCCAAAATGAAAAGGGCTCGTTCCTTCTCCTATAACGATGGCCGGACGTAAAATGATGTAAGGAAGTTTTTTAAAAGCTTCTTCCGAAAGGCCTTTTGCTCGGGCATAAAAATTGCGGGAAGATAAATGGGGGTCTAGGGGAGTCGTATCATCAATTTTTTGATTGGGTTCTCCCGCATAATATGAATCAATCGTTCCCGTATAAATAAATCTTTTTATGGGAAATTTTTCAGCAATTTGCGCGAGTTTGTAATTCACGTCTATTTCTTGTTTTTGATATTCATCCCAAGTAGACGCTTGCGCTCTTGCAAGATGAACAACGGTGTCAACTCCCTCTAATGCCCTTTTGATATCTTCTTCGTTGGAAAGGCTGCCCTTTATTAGCTCGACATTGGGGTGGGAAAACTGATTACGAGACAGGACTTTGACGGGTTCTTTTAATTTATTGAGAAACGCTTTTCCAATAAACCCGCTTCCACCCAATACCAAGATTTTAGGAGTGGAGGTTTTAATATAAGAAGGAATCGTTTTCTTCTCTATTTTTGGTAATTTCTCCGTGATGGCTTCGCAAAAGGCAATCACTTCTTTTCCAAATTCTGCGCTTTGACGAGGATCGTCTTTGGTGTAAAACGTTCGAATGCTATTTTCAATGCTTTGAGAATACGGGTCTTTTATTTTAGAAAGTTTAAATTTAGAAAGGATGTAGTTTTTTAGGGTATTAAATCCCTGGACATTTAGTTGGCTTGCTTCTTTTCGTGTGCTAAAGTAGCGATCAAAGTCGAGGCTATAAGATCCATTCTTTTTGAGAATAAACGTATTTGCATCAAAATCGACCTTTGCTTTTCCATTTAAACCTCGAACTTCAATGGATCTTTCATCCATTCCTGAACGAAGTGAGAGGCGGATTTCTCCACAAATTTGATTTTTATAACCGATGACAATTAGTCTTCGATATACCGTGATTCCTGAGGGTAGTTCTATAGGGTCGCTCGCTTCAACGTTAAATCGATCGGGCTTTCCGATTAAGTCTAAATAGAGAGCTGCTAAGTGTGAACCAATTTCAAGGATTAGATTTTTTGGATCTCTTAACATCCAATTGTCATAAGGGCCCGTTTTTAAAAGATCTAAATCGCGATGCCACGTAATCGTCACATGATCGATAGGACCTAGTTCGTTGCTTTGTATCGCTTGTTTTAGTTCTTCATAAACAGGGTAAAAAAGAAAGTTATGATTGACGCCAACGCGTAAATTTTTTTCTTTTGCTTTCTCAATAATAGCCGAAGCTTCTTGAGTGCTTAAACACATCGGCTTTTCTAAAAAAACATTAGCCCCCTTGTCTAAAGCTTTAATAGCCTCTTGAGCATGATAATTAGGGGGCGTAAGGATATGAATGACTTGGGGATGATAGTTAAATAGCTCATCTAGATTATTGCAGGCGTTCGAAGATAGCTTGGAAGCTCGTGCCTTATTAAAATCGGCCACCGCCACCAAATCAAATATATCCCGGGCATAAGCATGATACTTAGAAATATAGCCTGCACCTAGAAAGGCCGCTTTTAATTTATCCATTTACTATCCTTATAACTTTCCCTATATATCAGTTTGTATGAAAAAGATTGTAATATCAAAGCCCGGCAATTACGAAGCGCTTGAGTTAAAAGAGTTTGAGAATCCGAGACCAAACAAAGGTCAAGTCTTAATCGAAGTAAAAGCGATTGGAGTAAACTTCGCGGATTGCTTAATTCGAATGGGAGTCTATCAATCTGCCAAAGATTTCGTAGGATGGCCGATCACACCGGGATTTGAGGTTTCAGGGATTATTAAGGAAGTGGGTGAAGGCGTAACTCAATTTGTGGTAGGCCAAAAAGTGATTGCAACGACCTTATTCGGTGGATATACCACTCATTTAGTCGTTTCAGAAGATCAGATTTTTCCTTTACCGGATGCGCTAACATATGAACAGGGCGCAGCCATCCCCGTCATTTTTCTTACGGCTTATTATGCCTTGTTTGAACTCGCACATCCTAGAAATGGTGATAAGCTTCTCATCCATTCCGCTGCCGGAGGAGTGGGGAGTGCACTCATTCAAATGGGCAAATTGGCCGAATGTAAAATGTTTGCAGTCGTCGGTGCAAAACATAAGGTGCCGACCGTGATTGGCGCGGATGTAGTTATTGATAAATCTACACAAAATTTATGGGAAGAAGCCAAAAAATTTGCACCTGAGGGTTTTGATGTTATTTTAGATGCCAATGGAACTGAAACGTTGAAAGCGGATTACAAGCATTTGGCTTCAGGAGGCAAACTTGTGATTTATGGCTTTCATAGCCTTTTTGAAAAGGGAAGAGGTTCTCCCAATTGGTTTAAACTTCTGTATAACTATCTGACTATTCCTAAATTTAATCCGATGTCCTTGACCAATCAAAATAAAAGCGTGATGGGATTCAATTTAAGCTACATGTTCAAGAAAAAGGACATTCTGCAAAAGCCTGTCTATAAACTTCTGGAATGGTTTAGGGCTGGAAAATTGCAGCCACCGCCTATTAAAACATATAAGCTTGAAGACGCCGCTTTAGCTCAAAAAGATTTAGAATCAGGTCAAACGGTTGGCAAATTGGTTTTGATTAACGATTGATTTTGAAAATAAAAATATGTTATTCCGCCCTAAACACTGAGGTGGAAAATGCATTTTTTTCTTTTAGGAATAATATTCTTATTCGGACACATGGAAGCGACAGGCGAGAAAGTTCCTTTCTCCCTACTCTTAAGGCTGCTTCCTTCTAATCCAACCATTATTGAAGCCGGTGCCCAATTTGGTGAAGACACCGCTTGGATGAGTGAAGTTTGGAAAGAAGGCACGATTTATGCTTTTGAACCTAATCCTCCCTCTTATGAAGAGTTAGAAAAAGTAGCAAATTCTAGAAAGAATATTTTTATCGAAAAGCTTGCCCTCAGTGATAAAATTGGGACCTTTAACTTTTATCAAGCCGGTGGGGCTAGCTCGTTATTAAAACCTACACAAAGTTTTAATGATGTCTATTTTCATTCTGATTTAGAACATCCCATTGTTGTAGAAACAACAACACTTGATACATGGGCAAAAAATAAAGGTGTTAATTATATCGATTTTCTTTGGCTCGATATGGAAGGAAATGAGTTAAATGCTCTCAAGGGTGCTCCGGAAATGTTAAAAACCGTAAAAGTCATTTATACTGAAGTCAATTTGCAAAACTTTTGGGAAGGATGCGTTCGATATCCTGAACTAGAAAAATGGCTCAAACAAAATGGCTATATAAAAATCTGGGAAGATATTGTGCCGGGATGGCATGGTAATGTTCTTTTCGTTCGAAGCGATTGATAAACAAAGGTAGGACTCTCGTGCAATATGTTAATTTAGGTAAAACAGGGTTAAAAGTTTCTCGCATTTGCCTGGGTTGCATGAGCTATGGAGATCCTACACGCGGAAATCATTCGTGGGTTTTAAAAGAGGGTGAGTCGATACCTTTTTATAAAAAAGCCTTAGAGCTCGGTATCAATTTCTTTGATACCGCCAATATGTATTCAGTCGGAGCCAGTGAAGAGATTCTAGGCAAGTTTGTCAAATCCTCTGTTAAGAGAGAAGAAGTCGTCATTGCGACGAAAGTTTATTTCCCTATGACAGATAAACCCAATGGGGGAGGCCTTTCCAGAAAAGCCATCATGCAAGAGATTGATGCGAGTTTAAAGCGTTTGCAGATGGATTATGTGGATCTTTATCAAATTCATCGCTTCGATTATGAAACCCCCATTGAAGAGACGATGGAAGCGCTTCATGATGTGGTAAAAGCCGGCAAGGCTAGATACCTTGGAGCTTCTTCCATGGCCGCCTGGCAATTTGTAAAAATGCAATACACTGCCAAAATAAAGGGGCTTACACCTTTCGTGTGCATGCAACCGCATTATAATCTTCTTTACCGAGAAGAAGAGCGAGACATGCTTCCCTTCTGCAAAGAAGAGGGGATTGGCGTCATTCCTTGGAGTCCTCTTGCACGCGGCCGTTTAGCCAGACCTTGGGGTTCGGACACCCCACGTGGACAGAGCGACAAATACGGCAACTCGCTTTATGAAAAAACTCAAGAAGCGGATAAGCAGGTGGTCAGCACTGTTCAGCGTATAGCAAAAGATAAGAATGTAACACCCAGTCAGGTTGCGCTTGCTTGGATGCTCAGCAAGCCTGTTATCACCGCTCCCATTATTGGCGCCACTAAGATGAGTCATTTAGAAGAAGCGGTACAGGCACTCAATGTTAAACTGAGTGATGATGAGATAAAGCAACTTGAAGCAGGTTATATTCCGCATCAGATTTCTGGATTCGTCTGATCAACTTCCCGTGCCCGTGCCCGCGTGCGTGCCCGTTCCCGATTCCCGTTAAACATTGGAAGTACCGCTACTATTCTTTTCTTATTATTCGTTGTGTGTGAAATTTTGACACAGAGAACAACACTGAGAGTTATCCTATTTTATTCGATTTTTAATAATACATAGCGAGTCTCTCTGTGTAAAAAATAGCAAGAACCATACGTACTTAACGAGAGAAAAGGTACTTCCGATGTTTGCGGGAATCGGGCACGGGCACGCACGCGGGCACGGGCACGGGAGAACTACCAATTCAGAATGTAAAATATCGCTGCAGCGATAAGAGCTGAAGCGGGCAATGTCAGAATCCAAGCCCAAACAATTCGTGTGGCAACGAGCCATTTGATTTTGGATAGCGGGGTGTTGACGATACCGGCACCGAGGATAGCGGCGGTGATGGTATGGGTGGTGGAAACGGGAATTCCTCCCCACGTGGCGATAAAAAGGGTGATAGCACCTGATGTCTCTGCGCTAAATCCGCCTATCGGTTTTAGGGGAGTAATCTTTTGTCCGAGTGTTTTTACAATCCTCCAACCTCCAATGGCCGTTCCAAAAGCCATTGCCAGATGGCAAATAAAGATGATCCAATTTGTTTTCGGGTTCATTAAATCTAAGGGTTCTTCCGGAGCTAACAGACCTCCTGCAACTAATACGGCAAAGATGACCCCCATTGTTTTTTGAGCGTCGTTGGCTCCGTGACCGATAGAATAGAAAGCAGCGGAAATTAGCTGTCCTCTACGAAAAAATTTATCTACTTTTTGAGGTGTGGATTTTTGAAATAGAAAATAATTTCCCAACATGATCAGAAAACCACCAATAAATCCCATCAGAGGAGAAATAAAGATGAATGCGGCTGTTAACAGAATAAGATCATAATGAAGAACGTCTAATCCGGCAAAAGCAATACCCGCTCCCGATAGTCCTCCGATTAATGCGTGAGAAGAGCTGGAAGGTAGTCCTTTCCACCAAGTAAATAAACTCCAGGCTATCGCACCCAGAAGACCTGATAAAATCACGAGCACGAATGAAGCGTCTTTAGGATCAATAATTACAATCTTGGAAATGGTATCAGCTACATGGGGGGCGAGAATAATGATGGCGATAAAGTTGAAGAAGGCGGCCCATAACACGGCAATTGAAGGTCTGAGTACTTTAGTAGAGACTACGGTAGCAATCGAATTGGCCGCATCGTGAAAGCCATTGATGATATCGAAGATAATAGCGATGATAACTGTCAAAATGACAAGAGTCATCAGCTAGACTCCAAAATAATTCCTTCTACAATTTGAGCGATGTCTTCACAGCTATCGATAGCATCTTCTAAGCGATCGTAGATTTCCTTCCATTTAAGGATTTCTATAGGATCTTTAACATCCGAAAAAAGAGAACTAATAGCTTGTAGATGGATTTTGTCGCCTAGATTTTCTAGTTCATTGATTCTAACTAATATAGCTTTTGTTTCTTCATTGTATTTAAGTTCGCGAAGATTTTTGAGGATTTCATTTACTTCATGAGTAGCTCGAGCCAGAATCTCAACTAATTTATTAGCTTCTGGTTTCATCGTAGTAATTTTATAAATCGAGATACGCTCCGAAACTTCATCCATTAGATCAACCACATCATCCATTCGGGAAATCAAGCTGAGGATGTCTTCCCGTTGAATGGGCGTAATAAAAGTTTTATGCAACTCTTCTACACAGCTATGGGTGATTTGATCGGCTTGATGTTCTAAATCCTTTATTTCACGGGTTAATTTAGGGATATCACTATTTGCAGAGGTCAGTTGTTTTAAAGTTTCTGAAGCGCGAATTAAGATATGAGCGTGCTTATCGAAATAATCAAAGAACTGAACTTCATGTGGGAAAAACCATTTTAACATTAGATTCCTTATATAAGGATCGACCCCATTTATCAAGGAAGGCGAAATCACTTTTAATATTACTTAAACTTATTATAGAATGTTCGTTTCACTAACTAATTAACTTTCTGAATTTTATGTATCCAATATCTCGTATTTACAACAATTCATTTGCCTTTGATACAGGCGATTTTGAAGAAAAAGTTGAATCTTATGATTCTCCCGCAGGAAGAGTCTCACACGTAACTGTTTACACACATACTCTTGCTGACAACAGACGTACCTTGATGCAATTTCCTTGGTATCATTTAGCGGATTGTTTTGTTTATCCTTCAGCGGTTGTTGATCGAAATTGGCTACAAGCTCCAATTCCTTTAAATTTTTTTAACCGTGTTAACACTATATCTCAATACAGCGCTAAATTTATTATTGATGTCAGGATCGATAAAGTGGATGAGGTGTGGGAACAATTTTGCACCGCCTATTTTGAAAATAGATTGGGATACGGCTTAAGAATATCGACTGCGAAAATTGCTCCAATCATGAATAAACATACAATGACTATCCATGTTGAAAATTTTTGCAATTTAGGGATGGTAGCAGTCGTTGCTTATGAAATACATCGATTGTTAGGTCGTAATCATGTGACTTTTTGTTTGTTAGCAGATATTGCCACGGAATTAAATCAGTTTGAGGAAAAAATCGAATCTCCTTTAAGAAAGGCGCTTTTTGTTTTCAGACCCAGCTACTTTGACCATGGTGATAATTTAAAAACGAACCAGAGTTTTGTAGATTCGTTCATTTATTTTAATGCTTCTAGAATTAGTAAAATTCAACAACTCTTAGATTTCACAATATCACCTAAATAAGAAAATGGAAGCTCCTTCAAATCGTGCAGATCATATAGCAAGTACCTATGGGGTATATATTTATCCCAACACAGATTTAGAGGCTTTGGAATGCGATTTAATTCAACAAGATAGAGATTGGAAACCTTTTCGCGACACCTCATTTGCACTCAACCGAGGAGATTTTAAAAGAAAATTAGTAGCTTATTCAGTTGAAAGAAGATCTTACAAACAGTCGCATCATAATCTTGGAAGGGCAGAATTTTGTGACGATGAAACGACTGTTTTTTGTGTTTATAGAAATTTTCAGAATGGATCAGAAGAATCAAGCAATAATCTTTCCCGTTCATTGGTCTTTTTACCCGAAAGTAATTGGATTCAAGCACCGACGCCTTCCTACTTTACTTCAAGATTTTCAAATTTAACCCAATACAGTGGAAAATTTCTAATTTTTATTGAAAAGACTAAAATATTAGAAGTCTGGAATATTTTTAAAAGGGCTCATTTGGAAGGCAAGTTAGGTTATGGTCTAAGAGTAAGTTCAGAAAAGAAAAATCCTCATAATAAACAGGAAGCTTTAAGACTAATCACCGTTCATATTGAAAATTGTTTTGATCTGACTCGTGTTGGGTGCATCGCTTGGGAAATTAATCAGCTTTTAAACTGCGGTTATACAAAATTTACTTTACTTGCAGATATAGCATCCGAGTTAAGTCACTTTGAATCCGGAGATCTCACTAAATCGGTTTACACCTTTATTCCGTCTCATTTTAAGTCAAAACCGATTTCGCAATATGTAGGGCACTTCATTCTTAATAGTACCATAAGATCACAAGAGATGAGAAAACTCTTCGATCTTACAGTCACTACACCAGAATTTTATTAATTAGAGGGGTCTTCTGCTTTCAAGTCTTAATGCAAGAGGTCCCCAACCATTAGGCTGATCTGGATCGTTTGAAGGTCCCATTACGATTTCCACTAAAAATCTAGAGAGTAGTGCAGAGTTTATAAGGGTGATTAATTTTGATTTATCTTCTGGTGAGAATGTAGCAAACATTGAGTCTACAATAGAAGTTGTTTGACTTTTGATCATTTCTTCATTCATGACTTTTTTAGCAAAGTCATTCGATAATTGTTCAAGCAATTGATCACGTACATTATTTACACGTTGATCTTGAAAGGCGGGAGTTAAAAATTCGCTGTTAGCTAAAAATGCTTTTAATTCTGAGTGTTGTTGAAATTGTGTGTAAAACATAAAATCCTTATATTCGACAAACATTATTGATCTTGAGAGGAATAATGAGAAGTTTATTTTGGAGTCTTTTTCTGGTTATGAGTTTGAGTGCAGAGATTCGATATGTACAAGTGGAAAATCAGGCCATTCTTCCCTACATTAAGGATATGACCGCATTATGTAATACGGTTTATGCTGAATATCCGTATCGCTACGATGGAAATGATGATGACTACAATTATTATCTTGCCAATTACGCCAAAACACCTAAATCCTTTATGTGCGTTGCTTATGACGATGATAAAGCCATTGGTATTGCAACTTGCATCCCTTTGATAGATTATCGTTCACATTATATAAAGCCCTTCCTGGATCAAGGGTATCCTTTAAATGCCATTGCTTATCATGAACTTGTCATATTGCCTGAATATCGCGGTAAGGGCATTGGTAAAACCTTATACTTATCTGTTGAAAACTGGGCGCGTAATAATCAATTTCCCTATATCGCTTTTGCTCAAATTGACGAATCCAAGATCCCCGTATCTCCTCCTGAAAACTACATTCAAGTGGATGGTTTTTGGGCTAACCTAGGTTTCACTAAACATCCCGAACTTCAGTTTAGTGCTTTCTATAAATGCATCGGTGATGAGGAAGAAACGCATCACCCTATGTATTACTGGCTCAAAAAACTTTAATATTTACCACAGAGACACGAGAGAACACAGAGGAGACAAGAGGACGGTGATAGAGGTTCTTTGGCAAAAAATTATCTCTCACTGCTCTCTTGTTTCCTCTGTGTTCTCTGTGTCCTCTGTGGTAAAAAAATATGTTTTCATGTAATAAATTGAGCATGAAGTATTTATTCTTGCTCTTGATTCCTATTGTTAGTTTAGTTGCAGATGAAAATAGAAGAACGTTATCTGTGAGAGGGGAGGCCGAAGTGGCCGCACCCAGCAATCAGGTGTCGCTCTCTTTGACTGTAGTGACGAACGACAAAGCAGCAAGCGAAGCGATTAAACAAAATAGAGCGATCACGACTAAGGTTCTCGCAGCTATTAAGGCGTTAGGGTTTGAAGAGAAGGAATATTCGACAAAAGGTTTTAATCTCAATCCCGTTTACATCTATTTAAAAGATAATCAAGAGCGCGTTTTAAAAGGCTACGAAGTTCAAAATCGCATTGAAGTGACGACTTCTAAGCTTGATTTGGTGGGAGCTTTAATTGACCAAGCGACTGCTTCCGGCTTAAATCAAATCGGGGATTTAAGGTACGATTCATCTGATATTGAAAAATATCGTTTAGAAGCGATTCAAAAAGCCATTTTTCAAGCCAAGCAAGAAGCGGAAGCAGCAGCTGGTGCAGCTTCTATTACACTCGGAAAAATTTCAAATATTCAAATAGAGCCGAGTTCCAGACCCCAACCCTTTTTGAAAGCGGCGGCGTTTAGCACAAACACAGAAATTATTCCTTCAACGGTTAATGTCAGAGCGGAAGTTTCTCTTACATTTGAACTAGATTAAGGTATTCATTAAAAGCCCTTAGATAGCTAAGTCTTTGATCGATAGCCTGCTGTAAAAGAGGGGATTCTGTCTGGGCTTGAACGGCTTGTAGAAGAAGAGTTAGCTTTAAAGCTCTTTGTATGGGCCAAATTAATATATCATCCACATTCAATCTTTGATTTTTGCTTTTGAAGTCTTCTACTTCAGAGGGTGAAAGTTGTTTTGCCCAGATATTCAGCGCGGTAAAAGCTTTCCTTGGTTTTACAAACACCATAAGATATTGCTCCATATTAGAAGGATTAAAGGCTTCTAACAATTTTAAGGCGCGATCGGCGGTAGACCCTTCATTAGGCAATTTTTTAATCAAGAGTTCACTTGCTTCTTTAAGCTTTTTAAAATCTTGGAAGTAGGGCGTCCCTTCAAAAGGTTTAAAATTTAATAATGAAGTCATTCTTTCTTGGAAGGCTTTTTCTGAACTAAGGATTTCTGCAATGGCCGCATCCAGTCGATCGAGTTTAGGGTTTACTAACTCAAGACTATTTAAAGAATAATCTGATTCTAGAGAGGGAATAGGAGTAAAATGGGAGCGCGGTTTTGCTAATTCTTCTAATTTGGAGATTGCTTCTTTAACGGATTCAAAAACTTTTTTTCCAAAAGTATGAGTTTTCTCCATAGCACTCGGAGGGTCATTAAGCCAACTTTGCCCAACCCAGATAAGGCTGTCATTATTGACCGGATCCTTCGTGAAAGTAAGATAATAACTAATGATGGAAATCGAAAGTTTTGAAAGAGGTTCATATACCTCTACTTCTTTGCAAAAGGGGTAGCTAATAGAGAAAAGCTCATTTAGAAGTTCACGATCATTTACAACCGTGATTCCTTTTCTGTAGTACTCCTTAACTTGTTCAATTAACTGCTGAATTTCTTCTTTGGTGTGCGTTTTTTTATCAAAACGACTGAAAATATCAGCTTGACCGTAGTGAAAGAGCGTTTTAGCGGCTTTAAGTTTATTTAAACTGACTTCATAAGGTTTACGATAAGTAGATAGATGAACGCTCATCTAACGATCAGTGATTAGAATATAGCCTAGGACGCCGATAGTTAAAATATTCGCTAAGCTAAAGAGGAAATTTCCCATAGAAATTCCTGCAAAGAAGATGGAGTTTTGAGCTTCGGCTTTGGCTACACTGTTATGAAATAATTTTCCCTGAATGGCGAGGAAAATCGACATGGCAACGGCCGCTACCAATTCAATAATCGATAGCACCATTTTAATGGGGGAAAATAAGGCAGGCCCAAAAACAGGTGTTTTCTGTAATTGAGCTAGCCTTGTTTGGTTTAATTGTATCGTCTCGGTATGGAAAGGAAATGACATAATGTCATTACCCCCGTAAGCGAGGAACGATCAAAGAAACTAAGAACAAGATTAAAAATACGACGAAAAGAATTTTCGCAAATTCAGTGGCCACACCGGCAACACCTGTGAAACCTAAGAGAGCTGCGATTATAGCGACTATCAAAAAAGTCAAAGCCCAGTTTAACATAGCATTGCTCCTTTTAATTAACATTTAACAAAATCAACTATTTTGGAGAACCCCTATGAGATGTCCTTGGGCAAAAGATACTAATCCTGAAGATGTTAAATATCATGATAAAGAGTGGGGAAAACCGCTTCATGATGATAATCGTCTCTTTGAGATGCTGATTTTGGAAGGTGCTCAAGCGGGTTTAAGCTGGTCTACCATTCTTAAAAGAAGGGAGGGTTATAGAAAAGCCTTTGATAAGTTTGATCCCAAAAAAGTCGCAAAATATGAACAGAAGAAACTAGATGATTTAATTCAGGACGCGGGAATCATCAGAAATCGATTAAAAATTGAGTCATCCGTCATCAATGCTAAATGTTTTCTTGAAGTCCAAAAAGAGTTTGGTTCCTTTGATAAATATTTATGGAGTTGGGTCGATTTTAAGCCGATCATAAATAAGCCTAAATCGATGAAAGATATTCAGCCTAAGACAGATTTATCCGATAAAATTTCAAAGGATTTGAAAAAGAGAGGATTTAAATTTGTCGGCAGCACGATCATCTATGCCTATTTGCAAGCGGTCGGTGTCATTGATGATCATTTAATAGGATGTGATTGTAAAACTAAAAAATGATAAATGGGGGATATGGCATCCCCCTCAATTAGATATAACAATTTAAAGAATTTTGTTAATCAATATCTAATTAGTTTCGATATGAATGGAAACTATGAGGCTATTGAATCTAGAATTAGGTCTGCCGTAGCGCCTCCGGAATACCTTCCTGACTTGAATGTTTGCCACATAGATAAAAATAAATTATTTCTCATATTTCACGAAAAAATTATTGCCCAAACCACTTTAAGCAAGGTTGTGCTGGCTTATGAATATTTTAGCGGCAAAACCAGAGTGCTTAATGAAATGTGCATTGAAGATATGCATGACGAAGCTCATGCGGAATGCGAGTTAAACTGTTTAGAAAGATTAAAAGATATTCCAGGATTTATTCACGCGAAGGGATATTTTGTTTATTACCGCGATCAAAAGAAATATAGGGGAGTTTTTTATAAATATTATGTAGATGGGGATCTTTTTAAATTAGTAAGAGAACGAACGATTGATGTAGAACTTGTTTTTAGATCTCTTGTTGAACGTGTTGAAACCCTTCACAATCATTCAATTGTTCATAGAGATTTAAAATGGGAAAATATGTACTGGAGTCGAAGAAAGGGTTTGATTGTCGCCGATTTTGGTCTCGCTTTCATTGCGCCAAACTTTGAACAAGAACAGTATGTTGTAGGTACTTTAGGATATATTCCTCCCGAAGTTTTGCGTAAGTATACAAATCAGATGATTCGGGTTGGATTTTTTAATGATGTATGGTCGGTAGGTATATTAGGATATTCAGCCATCAACGGATTTCTTCCTGCTGTTTGTGCTGAGGTTACGCCTAAATTATGCAAGGATTTTGTTGAAGCATACAACAATATGACTAGGCTTGAAGGTTTTACTGTTCGCTATAAGCCGACTAACAAAATGGAAGAAATTATAAAACAATGCCTTACCTTTGATGAGATGCAACGTCCAAATATTCAAACGCTTGCACAACAACTTAAACCTTTGCCCGAACCAAAACCCCCAAAAGAAAAAACCCAAGGGTGTTGTATATTACAATAACCCTTGATAGGGAGGAACTTAATCCCTATAATACAGTTGAATAATGGAGTACTCGAGTCATGGCAAAAGATACATTCAATCGCCTTGAAGATAAAATCAGCGCGACCATTTTAGAAGCACGACGAATTTTTATCTCTGATGCAGTCGATCATGTTTTAGCAAATGAAGTCATTCGTAAGTTGTGGTATCTCGAACTCACAGAACCTGGTAAACCTATTTTATTGGTCATTAACAGTCCTGGGGGATCGGTAGACTCCGGATTTGCTATATGGGATCAGGCTAAGATGATTACATCTCCTGTAACCACACTGGTGACGGGCCTTGCCGCATCCATGGGATCTGTTTTAGCGCTTTGCGCCGCACCAAAAAGACGCTACGCTACTCCTCAGTCTCGTTTCATGATTCACCAACCTCGTCTTTCAGGGGTTATTCAGGGGCAAGCAACCGACTTGGATATTCAAGCTAAAGAGATTCTTAAAACCCACGAAATGTTAATCGATATTTATGTAAAGGCAACCGGCAAGGATCGTAACACGATTTCTCGTGCGATTGATCGTGATACTTGGATGTCTGCGGAAGAAGCAGTTAAGTTCGGATTAGTAGATAAGGTTGTAGAGAGCTTCAAGGATATTTAGTGGAAGTCCCTTTTGCTAAACTTGCAGGTTCAGGTAACGATTTTGTCATCGTTGATAACCGTTCTTTAAGATATTCCTTTCCTCCAGAGCAAATTCGTCTTATTTGTGATCGCAAAACGGGAATTGGAGCGGACGGCCTCATTTTAGTCGAACCGGGCGAAAAATGTTCGGTAAAAATGCGCATTTATAACAGTGACGGTTATGAAGCCGAAATGTGCGGAAACGGCCTCAGATGTTTGGCTCGCTTTCTAAAAGAAAAGGGAATCAAGGCTCCAGATATTGAATCTAAAATGGGAATTCATTCTCAAGAAGTGCTAGTGGATGGGGTGCGGGTTTCAATGACCGATCCTAAAAATATGCGCCTTCAGGTTGAATTAAAAAAAGGTTTAACGGTTGATTATTTAGATACAGGCGTTCCCCATGCCGTTTTAGAAGTTACGGATCTTGATAATATAGATATCAATACATTTGGATCTTTTATCCGCCATCATGAAGCATTTAATCCAAGAGGAGCGAATGCCAATTTTGTAAAAATTATTGATAATCAAACTCTCGAAATACGTACCTTTGAGAGGGGAGTTGAGGGAGAGACCCTAGCTTGCGGAACGGGCGCAACGGCCGCTGCCATCTTAATGAGCTACCGTTATAACTGGAAAGCGCCTATAATGGTAATTCCCAAAAGTAAAGAACGATTGATTATAAATTTTGAATGGCTGTCAGGCGAAGCTCGTAAAGTTACTCAAACGGGACCTGTAAAGTCGATATTTCATGGATCATTTCATTTAAAGGACCTATATGCC
>JAGVJG010000047.1 GCA_020051235.1 Parachlamydiales bacterium
ACTTGGCAGTGCGGAACTATTCAGCTTGATATGGCCCTCCCGGAAAAATTTGAGCTTGAATACACCGATGCTGACGGTCAAAGAAAGCGTCCTGTCATGATCCATCGCGCCCTTTTTGGATCGATGGAGCGTTTCTTCGGAATTTTGATCGAACATTTTGCAGGCAAATTCCCTCTTTGGATTTCACCCAATCAAGTGAAAATTCTTACCGTTTCGGATAAGCATATTCCTTACGCAAAAGAGATCGCTGCAAAAATAAAATCGCACGGCTTCAATGTGGTAATCGATGATACTAATGAATCTGTAGGAAAGAAAGTGCGTAACGCCCAGCTTAACTACACTAATTACATGTTGACCCTTGGCGATAAAGAAGTTGAGAATAAGACTGTTAATATAAGAACTCGCGATAACATCGTTCGTGGTGAATCTTCTGTTGAAGATTTCCTTCAATTGATCACGAAAGAGAGAGATACACGCAGCTTGACTTCGGAGCTCAAGTAGTGTTAAAAGTTTCGCATGAAGAAAACGATTACGGTATCAAGCTTCAAGGGGGGCACCGCGAAAACTTCGTCGGTACTCCACTTGGGATCTGCTCTTGCGAAATATCATAAAAAGAAAGTCCTTTTAATTGATTTTGATGCTCAAGCCAATCTTACAACGGGACTTGGCTTTGATCCTGACGAACACGACAGTTTAGCGCCTGTTCTACAAGGAACCAAATCAATTGAAGAGATCATTAAAAAAACGACGGTTCCTAATCTCTTTTTAGCGCCAGGCGATACTTGGCTTGAGCGCGTAGAGGTTACGGGAAGTTTGGCTCAAGATCGCTATTCACACGAGCGCTTGAGAAAAATTCTTGCACCGCTTGAATACGATTATATCCTCATTGATACGCCCCCATCTTTAAGCTGGTTAACGGAATCGGCGTTGATTGCATCTAATCATTCATTGATTTGCGCAACGCCGGAATTTTACAGCGTGAAGGGACTTGAGCGTCTCTCCCAATTTATCACGAGCATTGGCACAAGACATCCATTAGATGTTTTAGGTGTTGTCCTTTCCTTTTGGAATCCAAGGGGAAAAAGCAATGACGCCTTTTTAAGTGTGGTTGAAAGAGCATTCCCGGGCAAACTTCTCGAAACAAAAGTGCGTCGCGATATAGCTGTGTCTGAAGCTTCTGTGGTAGGCAAACCTCTCTTTGATGTAAGTCCCAAAAGCCGAGCAGTAGAAGATTATAAAGGCTTGACTAAAGAAATTCTCCAAAGAATGTAAAGCGGTTTTACATGAAAAACATGAATAGTTTGATAAGCGAGCGGCTTAAAACCAGCTCGAGCTCCAAAATGAGTACCATGGCGGAGCGATCTGTTGCAGGAAATATGACCAGTTTTGCTGGACTTTTCAGTGTTACAGAATTATCGGATCAAGAAAAAGAAAACTTAAAATCGCTTCTTTCTGCATACGCGAATGATTCCGCAGACATTCAAAAAGATTTAAAGCAGCTAGCGACGATCACATCTGAAGTTAAAGCGATTAACAACCAAGCGGCTATTCTTCATGGTGAGAGAATTAAAAGAGCGCATACTCTTTTAACGAATTATCAAGAAGGCGCTTTCACTGCCTGGTTAATTTCAACTTACGGAAATAGACAAACTCCGTATAACCTCATGCAATATTTCGAATTTTATGAGGAAGTGCCTGTTGCTTTACGTCAAAAACTCGAAGTCATGCCACGACAAGCGGTATATACTCTTGCTTCAAGAGAAGGCGATTTTGATAAGAAAATTGAAATAATCGAAAATTATGCCGGGGAAACCAAGGGCGTTTTGTTAAGCCTTATTCGCGATCGTTTTCCTTTAAATGAAAAAGATCGTCGCAGACAAAATTTCCCTGAAGCCGCTATGGTTCAATTAAAGAAAACCTACGGGTTGGTCGAGAAAATCAGAAGCCTTACGCAGAATCAAAAACAAGCGTTTAAGGAAGAGCTTTCTCAGCTTAAGCAATTGGTTGAACAAATTAGGGTAAGATAATGATCGGTACAGGCGAGTTAATTGTCATATTGGGTGTTGTAACGCTTTTATTCGGCGGAAAGAAAATCCCCGAATTCGCAAAGAACTTGGGTAAAGGAGTTCGCGAGTTTAAAAAAGCGGTACAAGGAGAAGAAGAGCCTGAGATAACGCCTGTCGAAATTATTGATCCTAAAAAAGATAGACGTGACTCTTAAATCCGTTACTGACCACGTAGACGATCTTCGCAAAACGATCTTCTGGGTGGTTTCAATTATCGCGATTGGTTTCATTCTCTCATTCAGTTTCGCAGATCAATTAATTCATCTATTGACTGAGCCCTTTCAAAAACAACTGATCGCAAGACCCATAACCCTTGTTGAAATTAGCAATCCTTCAAACGAACCCCTTTTGTATCAGGGCCACATAATTGCCCCACATGAAACAAAAAGAGTCGAGCATATCTCGAACCACTCCTTTCATCTTTTTTCTCCAGCCGAGGGCTTTTTTGTGGCTTTAAAGGTTTCCCTTTGGGCGGCCTTTATATTAACTGCCCCTTTTTGGCTTATTCCCGTTTTTCTTTTTATTGCACCTGCTCTTCATCCTCAAGAAAGGAGAGCGCTTGTACCCGGAATAATGCTTCTTGCAAGTTTTTTATTGCTGGGTCTTTTTACGGCCTATAAAGTGACGATCCCTTTAACTAACCAGTATTTCTGGGATTTCAATAATCACATGGGAATAAATCTTTGGGGTCTTAGTAACTACATTGATAATGCAATTAGTTTGATGATTGCCCATGCGATAGGTTTTGAAGGAATAGCTATCCTATTTCTTCTGATTCACTTTAATTTTATTGATGTAGACTTCCTAAAATCAAAAAGAAGACATGCCATTGTCGTTTCGTTGATACTCGGCGCCCTTTTAACCCCGCCTGACGTTTTGTCTCAGCTGCTCGTTGCATTGCCTCTTTATTTAGGCTATGAGCTAACGCTCTTTTATGGATCCCTTAGAAAAAGAAGGGCTTGCGCAACTGAAAGCACACTAAATTTTTGAGCGGGCATCGACTGTCTGGATTCAATCATCGGAAGACTTAAATTTTTATGATCAAATTTAATCTTTCTAATCCTTGTTGCGTCTAAGCGAAACGAAGTATCTAAACATAAAGTGGATGTCTTATTTGCTAAAAAAACCTCTAAAACAATACGTGTCAAATAAGGCGAGACAATCGTATTTAGTGCTGTATATTGGGCATAAAGTATATTTTCCCTTCTATAAATGCAGCATGAGCCTACATTCGTTCGATCTTTGATATAAAAATAACTCACTTTTATAAGCGCATCGAAATAAACGGATACTTGGGCTTGTATCGATGTTTGCAGCTCGAACAGCTGACCGATCACAAAGAAAGAATTTGTCGTAAAATTTATGTTTAAATTGATGGTGATAAAAGGAATGTTTTCCTTAATGATTTTATTCATTTTTTCAATCACTTGATGCCGTCTAATAAGGCATAAATTCTCATAGATGGTCTCTGGGTTCCTCCCTTCAAAGTCTTTTACCAATATGGCGAGCTTCTCATACCAAATGGGAGGGGAAGGGAGTTCTTGGATATCTCTTGATGACTTATTGGGCTTCAAAATGGCCCTTATTTCTCTTGCAGTCCGATAGATATCGTGCTCAAAAGAGGCGAGAGCTCCAAATGTTTCGAGGAAAAGCGCTTTAGAGTAGGCTTTTCGAACAATTGCGGATCTTAAATAAACACTACGGGTCAATAAGTATTTATCCTCAATCGTAAGGAATGGAAAAATACAGTTTACAACTAGATTTGGGTCAAGTCCCACATTTTGCAATATAAAAACTTAGGGATTTCGGACATAGATTAAATCACGTTTATCATTGCGATCGAGATAATCTCTCCACTCTTCCGCAAGAAAACAGAAGTGATCTAATTGATAATAAAAGATTGAGGGCTGGATATTTTTCGCGGGTTCTAAATGATGCAATACAACTTTAAACTGATTTTCATCGATCGTTAAAAATGAGCTAAATGATTTGTCTTTAAAGGGCACTTTCTCACCAATAGCACTACGAACGGAAGGCGGAACGTAATTATCCCCATCATAAACAGAGGTCGAAAAGTGGATCTCTTCGTCCTGCTCGACCAATTCAAAAGACAAGTTGAACCCATTGAACTCTAAGTTCGTCTTTTTGTTTAGCATCAAACTGTTAAGTAAGGTTTGAATTGCTTGCATATCTCTATTATACTACATTCTATTATTGTTGCTTAACTAACTTAAATTATTATGTCACAGAATTTTAAAACTTTCTTTTTTCTACTTATTTTTACCGTCTCAACTCTGGCCGCAGCGAAGGACAAAAATGACCTTGCTATAGCCTCGGTTTTCCAAAATGAAGCCCGGTTCCTTCGAGAGTGGATTGAATACCATAAGACCGTAGGGGTCCAACACTTTTATTTATTCAATAATCGCTCTACAGACGATTTTACGAGTGTTTTACAGCCTTATGTTCAAAGCGGTGAGGTAGAGCTTTTTGATTGGCCTATAAAGCCTAAAAATATTGGGGAATGGAATACGATTCAGTGTAACGCTTTTAATGAAGCCTTAAAAAAAGCGGCTAAAGCTAAGTATAAATGGGTTGCCTGCATTGATACCGATGAATACATAGTGCCCAAAAAGCATAATTCCCTAGTTGAAATGTTAAAAGATTATGAAGACTTTGGAGCACTTGCGATTAACTGGCAGTGCTTTGGACACAATCATATTCAAGAAGTAAAGCCTCATCAGTTTTTAATTGAGCTTATGACGATGCGGGGTATCGTAACCGAAGGGGCAAATATTCATATCAAATGCATCGTGCAGCCCAAAGCCGTTAAAAAATATGCCAACCCTCATTTTGGAGTCTATAAAGCAGGATGGAAACAAGTAACAACGGCAAAAGTGCCCTTTCAAGGACCTTTCAGCCCCTCTATTGATGTATCCATTGCTCAAATCAATCACTATTGGACAAGAGACATGCTTTACATGGAAGCCATTAAAATCCCTAGAAGAGAAGAATGGGGAGATAATGGAGATAGTGTACGCTTTATTGCGGGTGATTTATTTAACCGCGAGGAAGATCTTACGATTTTTCCTTTTCTTTTGAAGATGAAGGCGCGTCTTTCACAATAGATTGATACGCTTCTCTTAATTCGCCTTGAATATGCATGAGTTTGGCGAAGCTTTTATTGGCTTCGTCAATCTCTTTCAAAGCCTTTAAAATTCGAATAGAAGTGTCTTCTTTCTCTTTTTGCTGCATACCCTCTTTGTACTAGAGAATATCCTATCCGTCAAGGCTCCAATCAATTGGCGTGAGTCCCTGAGACTTAAGGAATTCGTTCGTTTTTGAAAATGGCTTAGATCCAAAGAATCCATTGTGAGCTGATAAGGGAGAGGGGTGAGCGGAAGCGATAATATGGTGTTTGGATGTGGGTTTCCCTTTAAATTTCTTTTTTGCTGAATTTCCCCACAATATAAAGACAAGAGGCTTTTCGCTATTAGCCAGCAATTCAACTACTCTATCTGTAAAAGTTTCCCACCCTTGACCATGATGTGAGAGGGGGTTTGAGGCTCGTACTGTTAAAGTACAATTTAAAAGAAGTACTCCTTGCTCTGCCCACTTCGTTAAATTTCCGTTTTTTGGGGGTTTTAGACCAAGATCTGCCGCCAACTCTTTAAAAATATTTCTTAAGGAGGGAGGAAAAGGAATACCATCTTGTACGGAGAAGCATAACCCATGAGCTTGTCCTTCTCCATGATAGGGGTCTTGTCCTAAAATAACGACCTTCACTTTATCCAAAGGGGTCATTTTAAGTGCATTGAACACCATTTCATCTGGAGGATAGATTGTAAACTTATTTCTTTCTTCTTTGACAAAGGCCTGTAGATGTTGCCAATAAGGTTTTTTAGTTTCTTCACCAAGACAATCGCGCCATGTTTCCATAAGAAAAAAATAATAGTAAACCGAGCTGAAATTGTCGATCCAATTGACCTAAAATTCCATTTCCGAGTACCCTTTTGGCATGAAAAATATCGCCGAAAACAATCTCATCCGATTTGTCAATATTTCAAAAAAGAAAGAAGGCATCTTTGTGAATTTCCGTGCAAAAGGAATCAAGGGTGGAGCGAAATTTTCTTCGAGTATTTCTGTTGCCTTAAACGATGCTGAAATCGATCTCACCGAACCCCTCGAAAACATCATCGAAAAATGTGCTAAGATCGCTGTTAAAGAATGCAAACAAGCCGATCTTCAATTTGAAGGCATCCACTCAGTCTAATCATTATCAGGGTGTAGCGCAGCTTGGCTAGCGCACCTGCATGGGGTGCAGGGGGTCGGAGGTTCAAATCCTCTCACCCTGATTTTTTTAACCAATCTTTCTAAATTTCATTTTATTTCCTTACCGTCGACAAAAACTTCCAACTCGGGACGTTTTTCTTTAAGGGATAGGCCTATTGTATGAACGTGTTTATAGGTGTCGGAATTGTGTAGGTAGAGAGTTTTTAGTGAGCGATATTTCGTTAGGATAAGAGCTTCCAGGGCAAGGAGGGGTTCTTGCACGTAAGTGCAAGGAATGAGGTCTAATGTTTCAAGTTCGGGTAGATCACTTGCGGCAGTAATTAGGTTTGTAAGGAGCTTGGGATAATCATTGGAGAATATATATCCGCTGATACGAAGGGTTTTTAAATTGGCTGGAAGAGTAGTTTTATCATTAATCGAAGTAGCGGTTAAAGAAAGCTCGCGAAGAGTGGGTTTTCCTTCTTGGAGAGCTTCCAACACCACTTGAGTTTGATCCTCATTCATTCGCGAAAGCTCGATATGTTGAAGATAAGGCATCTTTAAAAAGGTATGTGACCATATCTTTTTATCTTTGCCCAAATCATAGCTGTTGGCAAAAACAAGCTCTTCAATTTGAGAGTCTTCCAGCGCTTGAGCGAGATTATTCCAAGGCATTGCGTTTGATGCGTGAGGATAGCCCCGGTCGATTTGAAGATATCTAAGGTTAGGCAATCCTTTTAAAACCTCTTTAAAAGTCGTACCGCTAATTCTTGGATGTGGCCCTTCAAACGTTAAAGCTTTTAATTGAGGGGTGGCTTGAGTTAGGCTTAGGAGGCCAATATCGCTAAAATTTGTTTCTCTAAAAAAGATTTCCTGTAGAAAAGGAATCGATTGTAAATTCTTTAGTGAATGGTCGGTTAATTCGGAGTTCAAATTGAATTTAAGATATTTTATGTTAGTGAATTCTTGGGAAATATAGACAAAATCCGCGTCTTGAAAATGCTCTCCAGAAATAAACTCCATTTCACGGCTGCTCCAACCATCTTGAAGAGTTAATGCATCAACCGATTGAGCGTTTTTTCCTTTTTCAATCCAATTATAGAAATCAGTCTTGCTTATGAAATTAACCTGTTTGGCGTGAACCGCATTAAAAATAAATAAGGCAAAGAGAATCGTTCTTAGCACTATTTGGCTCCCTCTTTAATCGCGTTAATGAAGTCGGGATAAAAGTGTTTATTAGGGACGTGGCCATAGCCTTCGAGAAGATGGAATTTGGAATGGGGAATGAGTCGAGCGAGCGTTTCGCCATGTATAGGCAAAAGAATTGGGTCTTCAGTTCCATGTAGAACAGTGGTTGGATGGGTGACTTTAGCAGGAGCTTCTAAAATCATATCGAAAGATAACCGAATAGCATCAAGGTGATTAGTGAGGGATTCAGGGTGAATGCATCGTTTAAGAAATTCTGTGTGGAGCTCCCGGTAGCGCTCTTCATCAAAAGGAGTTTTTCTGCCGTTAAGGATTGCCCAACATTCTACTCTTTGATCTAGTGCTTCTTCGAATGATTTGGGAGCCTTTGTTAAGAACTTTTGCATCCACGCGAGATACTCATCTGTAGGTCGTGGAAGCGTTATTCCAGTGGAAGGAAGCTCATCAAAAGCAAGAGAGCAAGGACGCATATCGCTTGAAGTTGAAATGAGAGTAAGTGCAATAACTCTATCTGGATAATGAATAGAAAGGAGTTCAGCAACACATCCTCCCATTGATAAGCTACAGAGATGAGCTTTATCAACCTCTAGATAATCTAAGATAGCCACGCCATCTTTTGCCATATCCAGCAAATCATAAGGCTCTTTCTTAAAGTCTACACAAGTTGACAATCCAGTATCTCTTTGATCGTAACGAATGACATAAAATCCTTCATTTGCGAGGGCTTCACAAAACTCCGTAGGCCAAAGAATGCCTTGGGCAAAGCCCCCCATAATAAGTAAAACAGAGGGATCTTTCTTATCTCCAAATGTCTCTATCCAGGTTTTCATCCTAGCCGTTTCAACCACCTGGCCTTGTGCAAATAAATTAACAAAAGCGATAAGAAAGAAGCTAAATAACTTATACATAGGCGTACAAGTATAGCTAAAGGTCTTTTTTTAAGTAGATAAAACTTAAATTTTTAATATAGTTATCGCGTTTAAGCTCTATTTTAAAACCTAAATTTTGATAGAACTCGGGGGCTTGAAAACTCATGGTTTCGACAAAAGCAAAAGAACAGCCTTTCAATTTTCCATATTCAAATACGTGGACCATAAGCTTCGAAGCGTAACCCTTATTTCTATAAGCAGGGGGAGTAAAAACATATTTTATATGAAGCTGCCCCCAAAAGAGCTGAACAACCACAACACTTAACAACTTTTTATCATCCCTCAGTTCAAATACTAAGGGCGAGGTTTCAAGACCATCTATTCCCGTAACAGTAATGGCATTTTCCTTAAAACCTTCGTAAATTTCTTGTTTTAACTTATCCGTTAACGTCGTTTCATTTATGTACATAATTAAAGATTAAAAAATTTGAATTTTAAAGGAGAGAGAAATGAGCATTGCTCCCTATGCCTTTTGTCATTTTTGTGAAAAATGTTTGGTAGATAAAGAAACAATTTTAATGGATTTAGACAATAAGAGGGTTGGGACTATTTTTAAATTAACTCCTTGTGGTCGATGTCAGGTGGTTTTATATTGCGATGACTGTAGCTCGAAGAAGTTAAGCCAACATCAGATACATTGCTTTCCAACAACTGAAATTTTATCGACCGTTCTTTTAGACAACACTTTAAAATTTCACTTTCCTTCCGTTTTGATGAAATTTCCGGATGCAGCGTTCTTCGTGGAACTTGGATATGTCCTCATGATCATCAATCTATCAGCTGAAGGAAAGCCTGTAGTTGAAAATGAACGATATTCATTGGCTCAAGATAGAGCTTTCAGTCAGATAAGGCGCCTTGTAAAAATGGATGAATCAGGCGCGTTATATAAACTAGTAAACGAGAATAAAAAAGACCTCGTTGTAAGTGTCGCATTGAACTGGACACTAAGCGACAGATTCCTCCATATTTCCAATTATTTATATAAGGTATGCAAAAAGGCGGGATAATGTTTGGGGTATATAACTTTTGTTATCGTTGCGAAAGAGTCAACTCAGCTCATTCTGTCAAAGACCTAGAAGGAAAGCCGATACAAACCGTTTTCAAATTAAGGCCCTGTGGCAGCTGTGAAATGGTTTTATTTTGCGAAGAATGTGAAGTGAAAGGATTGAATACTCATAAAGCAACTTGCCTTGCTTCTAAGTCTATTTTATCTAAAGAAATCTTGGATAAAACCATCGAGGTTCATTTTCCACATATGCTGGTTGATATGCACAATACTTTTATAGATCCCGATTTGGAACATAAATACCTTCCTTCAAAATTGCTGGGTACCTATGTGCAACCTGCGCCTGTTCTTGCTGATGCAAAAGCGGCGTTAGAAAAAGTATTTTTCATTTTGTACATAAATGTGAAAGGAAAAAATGCTATTAGCTCAGATAAAGGCTTCGAGCTCTTTGAAGATAAAGTTGTTTCCATCTATGGAAAAGGAACGGTAATTCCACCTCCCAATTTTCACTATACAGAGCGAGCTCGTCGCTTCTTTGAAATTGAAAAAAAAACTTTAGAAGAACGTCCGAATGATTTAGTGATTTCTGTTCGACTTAATACTGAGGATGAAGAAAAGCGATGGCCCGATTATATTGCAATCTATCTTTTTAAAATTTGCCAACGTGAGGCCTAGACCGCTTTTCTTCGCTCTTCCCATTCTTTCTTAATGGTAAGCAAAAGGTCTTCTTTTTCCTTATATATTTTTTCGAAATTAATGGTGGCAGAAATAGGTAAGGCGACAAGTAATCCTCCTACAACAATAGCCAACATGAAAGCTCCAATTATAATTGGCCAGGCTACAGAACAAATGGCGAGAATAGAACAAGTTACTAATGCAATAAGCGCTACAGTTACAATTGCAATGACGACCTGTTTTTTACCGTCTAGGATTTTATCTTCAATTTTTTCAAATTGACGATCATATTTTTGTTGAATTTCAGGATTTATATTTCTGTATATAGCTAGATCATAAGCTATTCCTGAGCCTGTAACGGTCGACATACATACCTACATTTTATAATAATAATTATAACTAATCTCTATTGGATTTTTATTAAGATTGCGTGCATTTTATATTAATTATTTTCATAGGAACCTTATGGCAATTGCTCCGTTTCCTTTTTGCTATCATTGTGAACGAGTCTTTTCTAATGAGTCTCTATTGGATCTCAGCGATAACCAGGTAAAAACAGCCGATCACGAAGTGACGTGTGAAATATGCGAAAGCGCCCCTTTTTGTGAGACCTGTAATGATACATATTTAAGTGAACACAAAGATCTTTGTGTAAAAACAAAAACTATTTCTGGCCATAACCTTGATAAGATTTTTAAATTAAATTTTAAAACTGTTTTAGGTATGGATTCAGCAACGGGATTTCCTCTTTTTCAAGCAAAAAACTTACTTCGGAAAGGGGAAATATTATTTCCTCTTAATTTAGTTGATGGAAATTATGTATTAAATGGACCCATAGGATTCCATCAATCGAATTTACCTCTTTCAGAAATACAAGAATGGCTTCAAGAGAGAATTGGAGATGATCTTATTGTTAAATTTTATTCTTCGGATACACTTTCGCTTCGACACTACAAAATCTGTCAAATTTTGGAGTAATTGCTCTTAATCATAATATTCGAAACTTGAAGCATAGTCACGCGCTTGCTTGTCGAATTTATCCTGTATTGCTTCCACATCATAATCTTTAATAGTACAAGAAAGAATTGAAAGTGAGACTATTAGACCTACACAGGCCGCAAGTGCCATAATGCATAGAGAAATAGGCCACGTAAAAATGAGAAGCGCGAGTCCTAAGGCAACAAGCGATACTATTCCTACAATAGAAAGAACTCCAATGACTTTATTTTTAAGACTTTTACGGGCGTCCTCAATCTCCGGCTGATGAGCGTTCGCTAATCTACTAAACTCGAAATCGTAGCGGTTATTCCAATTCACACTATTTACATGAGCACGTTGCTCTCTTGCGACAGGATCGATTATTTCTCCAAACATTTTTATATTTTAAAAAATACATTTAAAGTTTCGATTAAAATCGTATCAAGAAAGCAACAAGATCACTTTCAAAAGTTATGAATACTCGTTAAACAATCTATGAACAGGGCTTTTCGTAGGTAAAAGGGGTGGTTATCGACGTTTCCACACCCTTCTAAGAAGAAGAATATTTACTTATATATAATATATCTTCTTATTAAGAGAGTGTGGAAAGTTTAATAAGTAATGTTCATACTTTCAAGATGAACGCTTTTCGCGAATTAGTTAGACGCGCATACCCTTCTGAACAGGATTATTCACAACTTCATCAAAAGCTTGATCAATACCCTTTATGTTATGACTTTGTTCATGAGTTGGAAGATAACCCGCATGATAATCATTTCTTTGAACAATCGGATTGGCCTTATTTAGCCTTAAATGCTGTAAGGCTTAATAAATTGAGCAAGGCAACTTTTGCAACATTGATGGGATGGTGGGTTCTCTTTCAAGACTTTGTTCCGCGAAAGAGAGTTTGGATGCCTTTATTTAATGAAAAAGAAATAGAGGCCGAAACTTTTCGAGTTTTGTACCGTGCCCTAAAGACAAACGAAAATAATACACGTGTTTTTTCTGCCAAACAATTGAGACGCGCCATCTATTCGGTAAGAGGGGCGGTTAATAAAGCTATTTTGATCTATCCCGATCGTTTAGATGAATGGAAAAAACAAAGTTTACGACCTCACATAATGGAGGGTATTTCAAAAGGCCCGCATTTAGCCCTTCTAGATCGCTTTATGTATAAAGGGCTACCATACCGCATGTTTGTTCCATTTGAGTTAATAGAGGGTATCTTTAAGCAGAAATTTAAAGATCAGGTAATGGAACCGAACTATGTTATTGCGTTTTCCTCAGAAAATGACATTGCAATTGGGAATCTTCAAAGAATAAGAGATGTTGTTTTACCCTTCATTGAATTTCCTCTACCCCAAGAATTGGATAGTGCTCTATCGCCCGAGCTTGATGCGACGAGACACGATATGCCTTATCATGTTCTTTTATGCTCGGCGATCCCTCAAAATCATATTGATGCTTCCTTTTTCTTATCAGAATTAGCAAGAAGTTTGATTCGGGGAGAAGATAAAGTCAAAAATCAAGCCATTGAAAAATTTGCAAAACGTCTTAATGATCTAGAATTTACGGTATACCGATATGATGTAAGGCATTTATTTAAACCATTTGATGAAGATGAATTAGTCCCGGCTCTTTTTTGGGTCAATTTATCTATGGTTCTTGCCCTTTCATTTAAAAAAGACGCAGCCAAGTTTGAAGTGGAATTCGCGAAAGAACTGATGCAAGCACTTTTGCCTTTAAGAATAAAGTTTGAGCAAAGCTTTTTTATTCAACTTTCTTTGATGAAAACTGCGTTGATACTTGGGTTAAAACTGTGGGGAAATCATCAAAATAATCATATGCGCCCCCTTTATCAACCGATTGCCTTCCAATTATAAACAGGGTTTTCACTCGTGTTGTGAACATTTCCACCGTATAAGAATAAGAAGAATAAATTAGCATATATTACTTCTTCTTATATAGAGTATGTGGAAAGTGTAGATAACCTATGAGCGCATTCCATTTTAAAAATTTCTTTTCTTTAGAAGGCTTTCCTTTTCCCGACCTTTTTAATGATGTTGAAAATGTTTGGGAGATTTTAAAATTGATTCATCCCTATCTTTCAAAAAAGAAATTAGGGGTTATAGAAGCCGAAGTGGCGTCGCAAGCTTATCTCATTAATCCTGAATTAATTAGCATTGGGAAGGGATCCATTGTAGAACCGGGCGCTTACATCAAAGGGCCTTGCTTGATTGGTGAAAATTGCACCATAAGACACGGGGCCTACATCCGCGGAGATGTCATTGCTGGTAATGACGTGGTCATAGGTCATGATACTGAAGTTAAAAATGCCCTATTTTTAAATGGCTCTCATGCCGCCCATTTTGCTTATGTGGGAGATTCTATCTTAGGATCTAAAGTTAATCTGGGCGCAGGGACTAAATTGGCTAATCTTCGATTCAATAATAAAGCTATAAAAATCAATGGGATAGATACCGGTTTGCGAAAGTTTGGCTCTATCTTGGGAGACAACGTTCAAACAGGCTGTAATTCGGTTTTAAACCCCGGAACTCTAGTTGGAAAAGACAGTGAAATTCTTCCCAATTTGAATGTGGGCGGCTTTATTGAAGCACAGTCTCGAGTGGTGGGTGATTTTTCCTTCCGCGTTCAGCCTAAAAAATGATATGATCTCGAAATTATGACCGAAACTCTTCAAAATATTTACGAAATACTTCTTCCCTATCAAAAAACCGTTGAGACCCATCTTGCTAAGCATGTTTGGCCGGCGGGATCCCTTGGAGAAGCGTGTCGTTATGCCCTCACAAATGGAGGAAAACGGTTTCGTCCTGCCATTGTTTTGATGATCGCAAACGCCCTTGGAAAATCGGAAATAATTGAACCAGCGCTAGCTATCGAATACTTTCATACCGCGTCTTTAATTGCCGATGACCTTCCTTGTATGGATGATGATAATGAAAGAAGAGGTAAACCCGCTTTACATCGCGTTTATGGAGAAGGAGTTTCCCTTCTTGCAAGCTATGCTTTAATCGCCGAAGGCTATGCTTCAATTGCGCGGGCATCAAACGATACCAATCGAGTTAAAATGGCGCTTGAAAACGCCTCTTTCAACACTTTACTTGCGACTGAAGGGCAACATCTCGATTTATTTCCCCCTGATTTAGAAGAGAAAACAATTCGTTCAGCGCTTCAAAAGAAAACCGTATCTCTTTTTGAGATCGCTTTTGTATTTGGATGGCTTTTTGCAGACGGTGATACAAATCTTCTACCTAAAGTAAAAGAGGCCGCACATCATTTTGGAATGGCTTTTCAAATTGCAGACGATATAGCTGACTTAAAACAAGATAAGAAGCGCCCTGAAACAGTAAATTTAGCCCTCAAGTTAGGCCCTGAACAAGCTTTAAAAGCCTTGCAAAAAGAGAAAAAAAGCTGCCTTGAAGCATTAGAAGATCTCAATTTAAAATCATCTGAAATAGCTGAATTAGTAGAATGTTTAAGTTTTTAACACTGCTTATATTTGCAAATGCCCTTGTAGCTGAGATTATCCCTATTCAGAAGCTTCTCGAGTGTTCTTTACTTGATAATTTGAATGAATCGGATCTTGTTGTTTTTGATGTGGATGACGTTTTAATTACCCCTGCTGACGTTTATTTACATACTGAATTTCAAGAGGATCTTTACGCAGCGATTTTAAACGTGCTCGCAAAAGCAAAGACTCCAGATGAAGTTGCCCATATATTTGATCGTATAAGCCTTCTGTATCTTTTGCCGGAACGCATTTTAGTTGAAAATGACACACCAAGTCTTATCAAGGATCTTCAAGCAAAGGGAATTAAAACCATCGCCTTAACGAGTTGTGATACGGGAAAATTCGGGAAAGTAGATTCCATTCAAAAGTGGCGTATTGAACATTTGCTCACATTTGGAATAGATTTTTCCTCTTCATTTCCTATTGTAGAGCCTATTTGGTTCCCCCTCTCCCCTTATAAAAAGCCTGCCCTATTTGAAAACGGAATTCTTTTTTCAAAAGGGTATAAAAAGAGCGAAGTGTTGCTTGCTTTTCTTAATAAATACGATCTAAAACCCGCCCGTATTCTCTTTTTTGATGACTTATTAGAAAATCATGAGGACCTTGAGGAGGCTTTAAATAAAGAAGGCATCCGTTTTATCGGTCTTCATTATTTAGGTGCAAAAACAGTTCCCCGACAAGTGGATCCAGCTGAGATGCAACAGCAAATTGATTATTTAATTGACCAGGGTGTTTGGCTTAGCGAGAAATAAGTCCACGAGCATGTGCCCGTGAACTTATCAGTGAATTAAACGTCAGCGGTTTCAGTAGATTCAATTTTAGAAGGAAGAGAGCCGGTCTTGGCTTTTTCTAGATATGTTTTAATAACAAGTCCTTCAATTTCATCAAGTAGAGCGGGGTTTTTCTTTAGCTCTTCACGTACGGCATCGCGGCCTTGGCCCAGACGCTGTCCTTTATAGCTAAACCATGCGCCTTTCTTGTCGATTACGCCAAAGTCAGCGCCTAAATCAATAACCGCGCCTGTTCGTGAAATCCCTTCATTAAAGAGAATATCAAATTCAGCCACTTGGAAGGGAGCTGCGAGTTTGTTTTTAACAACTTTTACGCGAACGCGGTTACCCACTTCGGTATTATCACTGCCTTTAATTCCTCCGGTTCTACGGATATCAAGACGAAGCGACGAATAGAATTTAAGTGCGCGTCCCCCCGTTGTGGTTTCAGGGTTGCCGTACATGACACCGATTTTTTCACGAATTTGGTTAATGAATATGGCGCAAGTATTGCTTTTTGAAAGAGTTGCAGTGAGTTTTCTAAGGGCTTGTGACATCAAACGCGCTTGTAGGCCTATAAAGCTATCGCCGATTTCGCCTTCGAGCTCTGATTTAGGAACGAGCGCGGCTACGGAGTCAATAACGATAACATCAATCACATTAGAGCGGGCAAGGGCTTCTGCGATATTGAGTGCTTCTTCACCACTATCCGGTTGAGAAATAAGAAGCTCATCAATGTTAACGCCCAAGCGAGCGGCATAAGCAGGATCAAGCGCGTGCTCTGCGTCGATGTAAGCGGCTGTTCCACCTGTTTTTTGTGCACTGGCTACTATGTGAAGCGCGAGCGTCGATTTGCCGGAAGATTCAGGGCCGAAAACTTCAACGATTCTTCCACGTGGAACACCCCCGATGCCGATGGCGGCATCTAGCGTTAAAGCTCCCGTTTTAATAACGCTGATTTCACGTTCAGCCGATCTTTTTCCGAGCGACATGATCGCCCCTTCGCCAAACTGTTTTCTGATCATGCTCAGCGCATTGTCCAACGCTTTTTTGCGCTCTTGGTCGCTCGACATATTCACTCCTACTTATTGATGGATCAACTATATCAGCCTCAATAAATAGATGGAATATACTATAAAACTTCTAGTTTTGGATTATAGATTGGGTTTGCCGTTTCGATAATTTATTTTTCTTAGAAAATGCCCATCGGCATCAAATAAAGTAGCAATTCCCTCGCCTTGTCGAACTTCGGTCATAGGTGCCTTATCACCGCGACGATAATATTCCCCTTTAACGAGCTTATCCTTTTCGTATTCTTCTAGATACATAAGGAGTCCATCGCTATACCAAGCACTTGAAAGACCGTTTAAAATGTTATCGGAATATTCTTTTTGAGTTTCGAGTTGGCCATTTGTATACCAAGTTCTCACTAGCCCTCGTAGCTTTCCTTCATTCCAACTAACAGAAAGTTTGATTCTTAGCGGAAGGCCGGGATAAAAAAAGCGTTCTTCCCCATTTTTTATTCCATTTTTAAGATAGTGCGTGCTGACAAGAGCTCCATTTGTGTCATATTTTTCGACTTTACCTTCAGGAAGGCCGCCTTTGATCTCGGTTATTTCAGCCACCGTTGTTTTTCCAAACAACGTTCTTTTTCCAGCACCGTCTTTTACCTCGGTAATAAGTGTTCCATCTGTATCAAAGTAAGAGCCGTTTATCAACTTGCCCTTATTAAACTCTTCTTTAGAAGCGAGTTGCGTAACAGTCCAGTAACGAACGGAGAGACCGTTCATTTCGTTTTGAACGTATTCTGTTTTTTGTAAAAGACCGCCATTTGCAAGATATACGCTAAGCGTTCCATCTATTTTTCCCTCTTCATACGGAATCGTTTTCCAAACGGCGCCATTATCATGATAATAAGTCGCGCAGCCGTTTAAGGCGCCGCCCTTATAATGAATTTCAGCTAATTTATTTCCATAAGAGTCATAGGCAAGTGAAAGGCCATCAAATAACCACGTTTTTTGGGCGGCTTCTGTGACATCGGGCTCGCCTCCAACTAAAATGGCATCTACTTTTAATTCGCCGTTCTCGTGCCATTCTTTGTATTTTCCGCAAGCGCGACCGTTGACAATTTCAAGGTATTGTTTGACTTGAGAGTTTGGAAAATAACTTGTCACATAAGCTACAAGACTGCCTGTCTCATCACGTGCGTAAATGCGCATGATTTTTTTGTAGCCTTGGCAGTGAAGAAAATCGGTTTCTTCAAACTGCTTTAATCGTTCGGGATTGGTGATGGTTTCAGATAGATTATTAAAATCGATCAAGTTAATCGATTTAAGCTCAGCGTTTTCGATGTAGGAAAATTCAGTGTCGACGGGTGCTTTTTGGGTTGCACAACTAGTTAAAAAGCAAAGCGTTAGAATAGATAAAAAAATGGGTTTCATACTCTACTACGCAAAATTTTAAGGGGCGTATTCCCGTTTAAGTAGTTTTGTGGACAGTTGATAAGTTTCGTTTTTATCGGCACTTACTTTTTTATCGAGCTTGAAATCGACAATAATAAGTTGAGGACGACTCTGAATAGGGTCGTTATCGCCTATTTTTACCCCCTCAATACGGGAGAGAAGGTTTTTCAAATCATTTATATTGATTTCGACAGGATGACTTTGCGTCTCTAATACTTCCTGAAAGGGTCCGTAGTTCTGAACAACGCCTTCATTAAAGACGAGGTCGTTGCCGGGTCCCGTTAAAAACTCTAAGCGTCTTTTAATCCCTTCGTCATCCGGAAAATTTTTCTGATTAACAATTTTCTTTAAAGCTTCAATTTCAGGCTCTAAGAAAGAAAGGGATTCAAGTTGCTTGTCGATATAGAAATGATCGGCGTCTTTAAAGTAGGTCCTTACTTTACGATTGGAAGCTTGTCGTTGATCTTTAAATAAAAGAGAATCTTTCAGGCTCTCAAAGTCTTCGTTTAATTGATCAAGCCGACTTAATTGGCTGAATACATAAACAGAGGCGATCAAGACCGGCAAAAGAGCGCCGATTAAGATGTATAATAAGGCTCTATTTTGGGGTATTTTATTCATTTGTTCCCCGAGAAGTAGGTGGTTTTGTCTTTAAGAAAGAACGAGGTTCGATATTTATTTTTGGAAGCGCTCCATTTCACTTCGGCTTTAGGATCGATGAATTCATTGGGTTGAATAAGCGCGGTGTGCAGCTCTCGAGCCATTTTTGGAGTAGGAGCAATGAGTTCCAAATCTACTTTGACTTGATACTTTTCGTTCTTTTTTGTCTGATCGGGACGCTTAACTAAGGTATAGTTAAAGCTTTCAATTTGAATTGTGCCGTCCGGCCCTTTCATTTCGGGTAAATTAGATAACCACGCAAGGGTATCTGATACTAAAGGAACTTGAGGCGATAAAGGAAATAAATCCGGTTCAGAATTGATCTCACTTTGAAGCGCATTCAGCCTTTCTCTTAAGTCGCTCGCGGATAAATCTTTCAACGAAACGACGGGGTCGACAGGATTTACTTTTTGTTCAAAATCTTTAAATCGTTTGCCGTTTTCAGCTAAGACTTCGCTATAAGTTTGTTTAATTAAATCTTCTTTATAACCCATGTACGCTTGCCCGAAGAGAAAGATCATGGCTGCAAGAGCAATTGAAGAGCCGATAAATAGTGCAAGAGTTCCTTTAAAACGTTTCCAGGGGAAAGGATATTCAGCCTCTTGCTGTCTAAAGTTAATTGGATAAGGATAATGGGGAAGCGCGGTAAGTGCAGAGCCAATGGCAATAGCAAAACGTTTGAGGAGATTTTGGTTCATCTCCATTCCTTCCGAGGCCTTAATATCAATCGATCTAAGTTCTAATTCGTTAAATAAAAGCGTTTCAAAGCCTTTCAACGTTGCACCTTCGCCCAATACCATGATGGGATAAGCTGACTTCACGCCTTTAAGTTCTGAAAGAACCATCCAATTTATTTCACGTTTATACTTATTGACGGCTTCTTTAAGCGTAGGACTTAATTCAAGATCATCGGAAAAATCAAAGTCTTGAAAACTTTTTTCAAGAATTTCCGGCTCTCTTACTTGATCTTCAAGGTAGGCCTTTTCTAAAGTGTCTACTCCAATTGCAAGACTATGAGAAGAGATCAACTTGCCTTGATTGACTAGGGCAATAAGGGATTGGCTTTCACCTAAGTAAATAACTAAGACCTCTTGTTCTTCTGCGCCATAAATCCCTTCAAAGGCTGCAAGTGCGTGAGGAGTTGTCGTTAAAATTTCAGGCTCAATTTTTAAAGCATTAAAAGATTCGATGGTTTTAGCTACCGCGCTTTTTTTTGCGGCGAGCATAGTGAGCCAAGTTGCATCCGTCTGTTTATCAACAACAATCTTGTCTAAATATCCTTCATCTATCGCGAAGGGAAGCTGTCCTTCTGCTTCAAAAGGAAAGGCCGCATCGACATCTTTTGGTTTTGTCAGATTTATTTTCAGTTTTCGGATGAGAACTTGAGCGCCTTCGATGGCACCTATAGTTAAAAATCGATCACACTGTTCATGACAGAGATGTTCTTCTTTAGCGGAGGAAAATGCGTGATTATCGGCGAGTGTATAGGCTTCCAGACGGGTGATTTTTACTTTTCCCCGTAGAGTTTCTAGATGAGCCGTTTTTAATACACGCTTCTCTAAATCTAAGCCAAGCGCTTGAGTGTCAGACGGTTTGCGAATCATGGAAAAAGTATACCAAATGTAAAGCCGTTTTACAATATAAGGTCTTTTATCCTATACTTTTACTATGTTTTTATTGAAGGCCGTAGACCTATTTTTTCAAATTTACCTTATAATGTTGTTCATTCGGATCCTAATGTCTTGGCTTCCGGAGTTGAATGAAAAAAAATGGGTTCAATTCATCGCTTTTTACACCGATCCCTACTTAAATCTTTTTAGAAAAATTATTCCTCCCCTTGGAATGTTTGACCTTAGCCCTATTTTTGCGATACTTGCTCTCGGCCTCATAGAACATGGCATTAAATATTTGATTTTACTCTTTTTAAAATGACCCTAAAACGATCTTTTAAGCTTGGAAACCTAGTGCTTCCAAGTAACATTTTTTATGCTCCTCTAGCGGGCTGTTCAGATTATCCATTTCGTAAAATGTCGTCTTTCTATAAGCCTGGACTGCAATTTTGCGAAATGGTCAAAATGGACGCTCTTGTTCGCTATGATAAAGGCACCTTTCAAATGCTTGATTTTGATCCCGATATGCATCCCATGGGGGCGCAGCTATGTGGATCTAAAGTGGAATTTGCAGGTCAGGCCGCAAAAATGCTTGAGGACATGGGATTTGATGTCATCGATTTAAACTGCGGATGTCCGGTCGATAAAGTAACCAGCGATGGTTCGGGCTCGGGATTATTGAAGAATCCTAAGAAAATTGGCGATCTTATCGCTAACATGGTGGCAAAAGTTAAGGTCCCCGTTACAGTAAAAATCCGGGCTGGCTGGGACGAGTCAAATTTGGTAGCGCCAGAAATCACTCAAATAGCGGAACAAGCGGGTGCTCAAGCGATCACTATTCATGGTAGAACGCGCGTTCAAGGTTATAGAGGCCCCGCTAAGTGGGGCTGGATTCGAGAGTGTCGTGAAGTGGCAAAATCCATAAAAATCATTGGAAATGGTGATTTATTTTCCGCAAGTGATGTGGAAAGAATGTTTGATGAAGTGGGTTGTGATGCCGTTTTAATCGCTCGTGGAACCTTAGGAAATCCTTGGATTTGTGAAGACGTCTATCGTCATTTTGAGAAGAAAGATCCTATTATTCGTACCTTAGAAGAGCGAAGACAAGCTTTAAAGCGTCATTTTGAAATTACAACGGCCTATCAGAACGACAAACGATCTTTAACCGATATGAGAAGAGTGGGCTGCTGGTATGTCAATAAAACATCGGGTTCAAAAGAGTTTCGTCAAAAAATTTCTCACGCAACTTCCATTGATGAAGTTCGTGATTTAATTCTTAATTTCCCGCTCGGCGATTGGATTGAAGAGCCTGTTAGCGAAGAAAACTGCGAGTGCGGATGATCGAGCTCAGAGCTTCCTTTTATGGGACAGTTCAGGGCGTCGGTTTTCGTTACAAAGTGGATAAATTGGCTCGCTCATTTGGTTTTTCGGGGTGGGTTCGCAATGTTGGTTCCAATCAAGTAGAACTTGTTGCTCAAGGAGATAAAAACCAATTAGATGTCTTTTTATCTCAGATAAAAAAATGGCCCCTTCCGGTCCGAATTGATCGAACGGAAGAGGCCTTTTTTGAAATCGAAAATCGTTTCAATTCTTTTGAAATTAGGCGGAACAGCTAAGGCAACCAGGGTCATTAAGACTGCACGCTTTTACTTCTTGTTCTTCAGTTTTGAGTGAGGCCAAAGCCGGCATTTCTACCGTAAATTTAATCGCTTCAGCTGCCGCTTTAGTTCTTAAATAGTAAATGCCTGTTTTAAGGCCTTGTTTCCAGGCATAGAAATGCATGGAGGAGAGCTTTTGGAAGCTCGGACTTTCAACAAACAAGTTAAGGGACTGAGTTTGGCAAATGTAGGGCCCGCGATCCGCAGCTAAATCGATAAGGGCTTTTTGCTTAAGCTCCCATACGGTTTTGTAAAGCTGCTTTACATCATCAGGTATTTCTTCAATACCTTGGATCGAGCCGTTCGCTGCCAAGATACGATTCTTAAGGTTGTCATTCCAAAGGTTTAAGTCTGTAAGCGTCTTAAGTAAATATCGATTAATGATGATGAATTCACCCGATAACACACGTCTTGTGTAAAGGTTAGTTGTGAACGGCTCAAAACATTCGTTAAATCCAAGGATTTGCGATGTCGATGCGGTTGGCATCAACGCAATTAAAAGCGAGTTTCTTAAACCCTTCTTTTCAATGCGCTTCTTTAAAGAAGCAAAATCCCAACGATTCGAAGGTTTTACGTTCCACATATCGAACTGTAAAATTCCTTTCGATGCGGGTGAGCCTTGAAAGGTTTCATAAGGTCCTTCTTCTTCACTTAATTCGCAGGACGAGGTAAGCGCCGCGAAATAAATCGTTTCGAAGATGTCTTTGTTTAGTGCGCGGGCGCCTTCACCATCGAAGGGAAGTTTAAGCATCATGAAAGTGTCTGCAAGACCTTGTACGCCAAGACCAATAGGACGGTGGCGTTTATTCGAAACTTCCGCTTCTTTAACAGGATAGAAGTTCGCATCGATGACACGATTCAAATTGCGAACGATTACTTTCGTGACATCATAAAGTTTTTTGAAATCAAAAGCGCCATTTTGAACGAACCGTGGAAGCGCAAGAGACGCCAAATTGCAAACAGCGATTTCATCAGGAGAGGTGTACTCAATGATTTCTGCGCAAAGATTGCTAGACTTGATCGTTCCTAAGTTCTTCTGGTTCGATTTTTCATTGCAGGGATCTTTATAGAGCATATAGGGGTTGCCCGTTTCCATTTGGGATTCGAGAATTCGGTTCCATAGCTCTTGCGCTTTCATTTTCTTACGCGCTTTCCCCTCTTTTTCATACCGGGTATAAAGCTCTTCAAATTCTTTTCCATAAACTTCGCAAAGGTTTGGCGCTTCATTGGGGCAGAAAAGCGACCATTCTTCGTTGTTTTCAACGCGTTTCATGAAGAGATCTGGAATCCAAAGGGCAGTAAATAAGTCGCGAGCGCGCATTTCTTCTTTACCATGGTTCTTACGAATATCAAGGAAAGACTCGATATCGGCATGCCAAGGTTCAAGATAAATGGCGAAAGAGCCTTTTCTTTTGCCGCCGCCTTGATCGATATAACGTGCAGTGTCATTAAAGACGCGAAGCATGGGGATAATGCCGTTTGAGGTGCCGCCCGTTCCTCTAATATAAGAACCCGTCGCTCTCACATTGTGAATCGAAACCCCAATCCCGCCGGCTGATTGTGAAATTTTAGCGCACGATTTCAATGTATCAAAAATGCCGTCGATGGAGTCGTCTTTAATCTGCATCAAGAAGCAGGACGACATTTGAGGATTTGGCGTTCCCGAATTAAATAAAGTGGGAGTGGCATGTGTGAACCACTTTTCACTCATCAAATTATAAGTTTCAATCGCGCGTTCGATATCGTTTTTATGGATACCGAGACTCACCCTCATTAACATATGTTGGGGTCTTTCTCGGGTCTTTCCCTTCGTTTTTAATAGATAAGAACGTTCAAGCGTTTTAAATCCGAAATAATCGTAGGCAAAATCGCGATCATAAATAATGGCATCGTCTAAGCGTTCAGCATTTTTTTGAACGATGTCATAAATTTCTTTCGAAATTAAAGGAGCCGGCTTTCCCGATTTTGGATCGGTATAGGTATATAGCTCTTCCATCGTTTTGCTAAACGATTTATTCGTATTCTTTTGCAAGTTAGAGATCGCAATTCTCGCAGCGAGGATCGCGTATTCCGGATGGCGAGTAGTCAAGGTCGCGGCGATTTCTGCCGCGAGATTGTCAAGCTCACTCGTTGTTACTCCATCATAAAGCCCTTCAATTACTTTTTTGGCGACTCGGATGGGATCGACATACATCGGATCAAGCCCGTAGGAGAGCTTTTGGATCCGTGCAGTGATTTTATCGAACTGAACGGGTTGTCTTCGTCCATCTCGTTTTACAACTTGCATGATTAAAACTCCTCATTGAGGGCAAATGCCGGTTTGTCTGACATAACATGCGCTTTTTTGTATTCAGAGACTCGACGTTCGAAGAAGTTTGTTTTCCCTTGCATCGAGATAAGTTCCATAAAGTCAAAGGGATTGGTCGCATTATAATTTTTAGATAGGCCCAGTTGAACGAGTAATCGATCGGCGACAAATTCAATATATTGGCACATTAAATCGGCATTCATTCCGATAAGACGAACAGGAAGAGCGTCTTGTACAAATTCTTTTTCAATTTCAACCGCAGATAAGATGATGTCACGAGTTGTATCAACCGGAAGCTTTTCAACTAAATTGCGATAGATTTCACAGGCAAAATCACAGTGAAGGCCTTCGTCTCTTGAAATGAGCTCATTTGCAAAAGAAAGTCCAGGCATTAAACCGCGCTTCTTTAACCAAAAAATAGAGCAGAAGCTGCCTGAGAAGAAAATCCCTTCAACCGCCGCAAACGCGACGAGACATTCTTTAAAAGATCCTTTTGAAATCCAACGAAGGGCCCAATCCGCTTTTTTCTTTACACATGGAAGGGTATCAACGGCATGAAATAGCGCATCTTTTTCATACGGATCTGTAATGTAGCTATCGATCAATAGAGAGTATGTTTCTGAGTGAATATTCTCGATCATGATCTGAAAACCGTAGAAGCATCTCGCTTCCGGATACTGCACATTATTAATAAAATTAACTGCTAGGTTTTCGTTTACGATTCCGTCGCTTGCAGCAAAAAAGGCAAGCACGTGTTTGATGAAGTGTTTTTCGTCAGAATTGAGTTTGTGTTCCCAATCATAGAGGTCTTGTCCTAAGTCAATTTCTTCTGCGGTCCAAAAGCTCGCTTCGGCTTTTTTATACATTTCCCACAAGTTCATATGCTTGATGGGAAACAACACGAATCGGTCCTTGTTCTCTTTCAAGATGGGCTCTTCCATCAGGTCCTCTCTATATATTTCTGAAATTTTCTTCGGGTTGATCTACTACCGGTTGTAGTCAGACCACAACAGGTTGTAGCAGATTTTCCAAATCGGGCCAATTAATTTCAATCGAAGGTTTTAAGATTTTCGCTGTAAATTAATGGTTAAATCTTTAATTTAAGTCCTTTATGGACGAACTATCCGACAGGTGGAAAGAAGTATACGACGTTGTGATCCCCGATGTCGACTACTATTTGAGGCAAATCGATTGCCGAGATGGTTGTCCCGTCAATACCGATCCACGCGCATACATGATTCAACTTCATGCAGGGAATTTACTCGAAGGCTATAAAATTGCACGAGGTCCCAATCCATTCGCATCCATTTGCGGAATGATTTGTGGGGCGCCATGCGAATCTACTTGCAGGCGCGATCGTGTTGATAAAACCCTCACCATACGTGCTCAGAAGCGTTTTTTAGATGAGTGGTGGGGGCTTGGTCTTGAAGCTCATATCAAATCTCTTGAATTTAGTTATGCAAGAGGCTCAACGCATCCTGAAAAAAATGGATTGAAAGTGGCTTGCATTGGAGCGGGTGTAGCTTCATTAACTTGTGCACACGATCTTCTTCGTCTTGGATATGATGTCGATGTTTATGAAATGATGCCGGAAGTCGGCGGAATGCTTTATTACGGTGTTCCGCGATATCGTTTAAAAAAAGATGTTGTCGTCAATGAGTGTGGGGCGATTGAATACCTCGGGGCCAAAATTTATTATAACACGAAAGTGGGTCGAGACCTATCGATGGGTGATCTTCAAGCTAAATATGACGCCATATTTATTGGCATCGGGCTTTGGAAATCGCGCGATCTTCCTATTAAAGGTGCCGATAAGCCGGATGTCATTCGTGGAATTGAATATTTGAGGGTTAGATGCGCAGGAAAAGAGTGGAAAATCGGCGAAAATATGGTCGTAATTGGAGGGGGAAACGTTGCGTTTGACGTAGCGAGAACCTCTGTTCGAAATAACGCCAAAAAAGTAACGATGGTTTGCCTTGAAAGCCGAGATGAACAGACCGCCGATGAATTCGAAATCGAGGACGGGCTTGAAGAGGGCATTACGATTATTAATCGTGTGGGCCCAAAAGAAGTGATGCGAGATGATGACGGAAATGTAGTGGGCTTAAAAGTTCAAAAAATAGAAAGCCTTTTTGATGCTTCCGGTCGATTTCAACCTAAATTTATCCCCGATAGCGAATACGTGATTCCTTGCGATACGATAGCCCTTGCAATTGGGCAAGCCATGGATTTATCCACGTTTGATGGTTGGGATAAGAAAAGTGAATTAATCATGGATCGAGGAATAATTAAGACTGAAAGAGGCTCAGGAAGAACTTCAGTAAAAGGGATTTACGCGGGAGGTGATGCTGCATTTGGAGCGGCGTTATTTATTACCGGTATCCGTCATGGTCAAGAGTCGGCGCGAGCAATCGATAGTGATCTACGTGGAACATCTCCCTACCAAGAGATTGCAACTGAATGGACGGAACTATCTCCCATCAGAAACATGGATTACATCCATACTAAATACGCTCTCCCCTCCATGCAGCCGGCCGATGTTCGAATTCACAACCATAACCTGGTTGAAAATAACTACACCTTTGATGAGGCATCCGAACAGGCAAGCCGATGTTTACAATGTCATGTAAATCCCGTATTTGATGGCACGCTATGCATCAAATGCAATGGATGCGTCGATGTTTGTCCCACAAATTGTTTAAAACAAGTCCCTATCTCAAAACTAGCATTAGATTCAGGAGATGGAAGACTAAGAGTCGCGGTCGATAATTTTTACGGCGTTGATTCGACGCAATTAAGTGAAGAGGAGCTCGCGAGCATGGGAACCGCCATGCTTAAAGATGAAGATCTATGTATTCGTTGCGGTTTTTGCGCGCAAAAATGTCCTACACAGGCGGTAACGATGGATGCGATGAATTATACTATACGGTGGGTCGGATGATTACCTACATTGCTTCAACCCTTGCGCTTGGATTCATTGGACTTCTTCTCTTTATCTATTATTGGAAAAAGGGACAATTCGATCACATTGAAGAAGCTAAATATCAACTTTTTAGAGAAGATGAATAACTATGCCTAAATACCGTAATTCAATTAATAGAGATTCAGATGATGTGGATCCTCTGGTAACTAGAAGATCTTTTTTGGCGATGCTGGGAGTAGGAGCGTGTATTTTAGGTGTTTCACAATGCACAGGCGCTTCATTTTTAGGATTTCTGTATCCCAATGCGATGAAAGTACCCCCTTCTATATTTAGCATAGGAAGACCGGAAGAAGTTTTATCGCTCGAAGGAAAAATCTTTAATCCCAAGCAAAAAGTTTTTGTCGAAACGATGGGCGGTAAAGTACGTGTGCAAACGGCCGTTTGCACCCACCTAGGATGTACAGTGAACGCAGTTGATACCGGTTATTCGTGTCCTTGCCATGGCTCTACTTATGATAGAAACGGACTAAACACCGGTGGACCCGCGCCTCTTCCTCTTGATTTTTTTACTATCTACAAAGGGGCCTCAGGGGAACTTATGGTAGATAAATCAAAACCGCTAAAGCCGGTTGATTCCTGGTTTTCACCAGTGGGTTGATAAACATTTCATTTACAAATTAAAAATTTACTTCTAGGATCGAACTCTTTTGTTTGAAGGAGTTTATGAAAATCCTAATTGTGTTTTTTGTCTTGCTTTTGCCGTATTTAGAGGCAAAAGAAGTGAAGTGCGAGCCCCAAAAGAAAAACGTCATCAAAGACGAAAAGGCGCGCGGAGGTGAGCTTTATGAAGAATACGCAACCGCCATGCACAACAAGCGCACTCAGCGCGAAATGACCCCGGCGAAATGGAAAACGGTTCTATTACAAAAAAGAATTCGAATTCCTCTCACAGCCGAAGATCATCGTGATTTGCTTATCTTCTTTAATATTAAGGAGCAAACCGAATGATCCGTCTTCTATTTCTTCTCTTAGCCTTTATCGGGTCGGTTGAGGGAGCCTCGACACTTGAAAAAGAAATAAAACCCAATGAAGAAAAAAAAACTCCGGAACCTAATAAGGATTTCCCTCATCCTCAGCCCATGCAGGGAAGAAACTGTTTTGATTGTCCAGAAACAGATAAAGATCTTCTAAAAGGTGCGATAGAAGATTTACAGACTGAGGTGGCCTCATTAAAAGACGAAATTCAATCGTTAAAAGATGAATTGCAAACGACTAATGACAATTTAACTGCCGTTCAAGAAATGCCCAGCGAAGAAAGCGAAGCTTTAAGCAATTTTCTTGCGACCGGAACCGCTTACGCCTTTTATAGACTCCCCACTCATGGAAATGAAAATTTTGGTGTGGTCTTAGATCCAGTGTTCCTTTGGAGATATGGCGATGCGTTGCTTTTTGAATTAAAGCTAGATTTAGCGGTTTCCCGTTGTTTTACCGACTTGACGGTCGTTTACGGGGTTATCGATTGGGTTTTTAGTGACGAATGGATATTTAGAGCAGGCAAATTTAGCACGCCGCTTGGCTTAGTTTGGGAGAAAATGACGACAGGATGGATCAATAAATTACCCAATCTGCCTCTCCCTTATGTTCCTCGAGCCCGAGTATTAACGCCTCCCGCTGAAATCGGATTTAATTTTAGAGGCGCGGTCCCTATTTGTTACCGAGATAATGGTGTTCCCATCGTTGTTTCATATGACTTATGGGTCAGTAATGGACCCGATGAAGAGGATGATGACATTCGTTTAGGGTGTAACACGCTAGACAATAACCATTGTCCCGGTTTTGGAGGCAGGTTTGCTTTTAGACCTTGGCCATATCGCGAAATTGGCTTTTCAGGAATGTGGGGGCAGTGGAATTCGAACCATCATGCCGACATTTTCGCTGTTAGACGAAATCTGTATTACAATGCAGGCGTTATCGATTTAAACTGGAGAATCGGGGGCCGAGCAAAAGTGATGGGCGAGCTTATTTACACAGGTAGAAATGCGATAAAAGGTTTTAACATAGATCATCACTTTATTCATGAACTAGGGGCATGGATTCAATATAGCAGCTTTTTCTTTGACCCCGGCTGTGACGATTTTTGGTCAAAACTAGAAGGGGTTATCCGTTATTCTGCGGTTGAAAGCGAGCGGCACCATGCAAGTGGAAAGCAATTATCCTTAGGGCTTAATTACCATATTTTCCCGACTTTAATTGCAAAAATATCGTACGATTTCAATGCAGGCAAACGCGATCCTTATAATAAATTTTGGTTTCAAACCGCCTATGCTTATTAATTTAAAGGGCCTATTTAGGCCCTTTAATATTTGACAGTTTGTAGCTAAATCGCTATGACTTGCCAATATGTGGATAATATTAATCCTTCCTTTTCTTTTACTTGCTCATTTAGAACACTCGACAGAAGCAATCATTCTTTCGACCCCTCCGGAAGAGTTGCTTGCAGCAACAAAAGTTATTTCAGTTAAAAATTATCCGGCTGATTTACAAGCTACCTATGAAGTGTTTCAGGCAAAATGCACAACATGCCATGGCGCTGAAGATAGCTTGGGAGCAAAAGAAGTGTTACCTAGTTATTGGGAAACCACCATTCACCGAATGCAGGCCATGCAAGATTCAAATCTCTCATCGGGTGAAGCCGAGCAAATTACGCAGTTTTTTATTTATGATTCAGCAAAGCGCAGGCGTTCTTTGTTGGAATCGCAATTAAAAAAGTTATCTCCTGAAGAAAAGGCGAGCGAACAGAGCAAGATTGACGCTGTTTTAAAAAGATATGCTTCTTGAAACAGTAAACTTAATTGCGCCCACCTTTGAACATTGGTGGGAGTTTGTGGGAAAATTCCACCCAATCGTCATTCATTATCCTATCGTTTTATTAACTATATTATTTTTTATTGATATTGCTTACTTAATTTCACGCGAATTTAAGTTGTTTTTTCAATTAAGAAGCATTGTTTTATATGTTTCATTTTTAACGGTCATTCCGAGTGTAATAACGGGCTATTTAGCTGCATGGTTATACCCTGAAAATGATATTTTAGTGAGCCATCACCAGTCTCTTGCGATCATTACAGTAATATTAATTACGGGACATGCGTTGGCTTGGTATTTTAGCCCTCAAAAATGGAGGCTCAAATATTTTCTCGGATTTTTCATTTTGTCTGTATCTTCGATTGCTCTGGTGGGTTTAACAGGTGAAGCGGGAGCTTTAATTGTAAGAGATACGACGCCTTTTCAGTCCAGAGTGACATCTAGCAAAACAATGCCCGTATTAATGGATTCATTTGAAGTTAAGAGATTTGATGCAGACAAACTGGAAAACTATCTAAAAAGCAACATCTCAAACTCTGATGTTCATAAAATTTTTGTCGATAATCATTGCTCAAAATGTCATGCAGAACAATTTTCAAAGGGCGATTTTGAAGGATTTTCTCAAGGAGAGAAACCTTGGATCATATTAAAAAATGGAACCGTTGACGATTACAAATCCTCACTCTTTTACAAAACAGTGATACTGAACAACTCTATGCCCTTGAAAAATACGGTTCGTGAAGAGGCGGGACTTACCGCAAGCGAACGGTTAATCCTAATTGAATGGCTTAAAAATAATCTAAAAATTCTGCCTCCACCGGAAGAAATTCCGGATAATGAAGAATAATTTTGAAATTTACCTTAAACCTATGGTATTGAGTTTACATATCTTGGGTTTATAAATGGACGTTTTCACCGGAAAAAAAAGAGAAACTTGGGGCGAGTATTTAATAAACTTGCCTTGGATGTTTTGGAAGTCGATTTTCCGACATGGCTACCCTAGCAATGACGTAGATCGATCTGAAATTGTTTTTAAGAATTTCTTTTTGCATTTCCATCCCGTCAAATGTCATAAACATTCCCTTGATCCTTTTTACACATTAGGGCTCGGAGTTATATCCACGAGCCTCTTTTTGATTTTGACTTTCACGGGTGTCGTTTTGATGTTCTATTACATTCCTGCAGAAGATAGAGCTTATGACATCATGAAAGATTGGCAGGACACTACGCCATTTGCGATGCTATATCGAAATATGCATCGGTGGGCGGCTCATATGATGGTGCTATTTGTAATGCTTCATATGTCCAGAGTCTTTTACACCGCTGGATATAAAGGAGAAAGGCGTTTTAACTGGGTTATCGGCGTGATGCTGATGGTATTAACATTAATTCTGTCCTTTACAGGATATTTGCTTCCGTGGGATCAGCTCGCCTTTTGGGCGATTACCGTGGGAACGAATATTGCGGGCTATGTGCCCAACATCCCCGGCTTTGAATATAATATTAATAGAGTGATGCTTCTTGCCTCCACACAAGTGGGACAAGATGCTTTAATTAGATTTTATGTGTTGCACGTTGCATTTTTGCCGTTATTAGCGGGAACTTTAATCGGTGTTCATTTTTGGCGTATCCGAAAAGACGGGGGGCTTTCAAGGCCACCTGATCGGTTTCGCCCCGATCCTTATAGAGTCATTCAAAGATCCGACACTAAAGAGTCCTTTGCGCCAGGTGTAAAGCGTACATATGGACTTATGGAATTGGTGAGAGGAACGTGTCCCACGGTAGATAAAGGGCCCTACAATTTTGTATTTACTTGGCCTCACCTTTTACGCGCTGAACTTGTCGCATTTATGTTTGCGCTTGTGCTTGTTCTTGGCTTGTCATTCATTGATGCGCCCTTGGAAGAGCCAGCGAATCCAAGTAAGCCGCCGAACCCTTCAAAGGCTCCTTGGTATTTTCTTGGATTACAAGAAATGGTGGCCTACGATGCATTCTGGGGTGGAGTTGGCATTCCAACCTTAATTGTCGTTGGATTGATGCTTGTTCCTTATTTGGATAGAAATCCGAAAGGAGTAGGAGTGTGGTTTCATAAAAGCCGCTATTTAGCCATTTTCCTTTGGACCCTTTTTATGACTTGGCAAGCGATCTTAATCATAATCGGGACATACTTTAGAGGCGCCAATTGGGGATGGGTATTCCCGTGGACGGAAAATTATGCAAGGCATTGAAGAATGAGAGGAAGCCGCTATCAATATGGATTGATTGCATTAGGTGTTTTCGCCACGATTCTCTTTTCCTATTTCTTCTACAAAGAGATTTTTCCTGAATATAAGATCTATCAAGACGACTATGTTGAACTTGAAAAATTTCGCTCTACCTATACTGGCGAGCCAATTCCTCCTTTTCGTGCCGGTATTAAGCAAATTGTAATTGAAAAAGAAGACAAAGGAAATCCAACGATTGATCGTTGCACAACCTGCCACGTCGCTCTTCAGCTCCCTCATTTTTCACCTACAAAAATTGCAAAAGATATTAATGGTAATACGGTTCTAGATGATGACGGTCTTCCAGTACAGGAACCAAACGATGATTATATTTGGAGTCGCCTAGATTTAGAGATTAAAAAATTGCGCGACGAGGGAAATAATCGCTTAGCGGATAAGTACGAGAATCTTAAGATCGCAAAAGTGGGCGATGTTGAGTACGATGTAAGGAAAGTTTTAGTTGCCCATCCCTTAATGGGAAGAGAAACGGTTCCATTTCAATACCACCCCATTGATGAATACGGCTGCGTTGCTTGTCATAATGGAAATGGCCGAGGGTTAGTCACAGATAGAGCCCACGGTCCTGTTTTTGATGAATCCTATGAGACCGAATATCGAGGTTTTGTTCCTCAGTTTTTAGAGAAAGACGAGCAAAATGATCCTAAATTTGCGCATGTATTTAATGATAAGCCCGGACATCGCCTGCTATTTCAGACCTCGCCGCTATATGTGGGCGCGCTTATTCAAGCAAAATGCGTTCAATGCCATTTAACAAGCAAAGAAACGCTTGATTCAGCCATACAATCGGCCTTATCTGTAAAAGGGGTTCGTGAAAAACAAATCCAATCCCTTCAAAAAGGATTTGAAGTCGATAAAAACGCTTTAATAAGTTTAGCAAATCTAAAGAGCGATCTACTTAAGAATGGATATGAAAAAACGCTCGCGCTTTATAAAGAACGATCAAATAATTTTTCGTTGCCCGCAAGCGATCAATTTTCTTCTCAGAATCAATATGAATTTCTTAAAAAGCACCCCAAAGATGCTCTAGATATAATAAATAGACAAATTATCGCGTTAGTAGGAAATATTAATATTGATAGCTTAAATGCAGAATCTTTTGATGATTTTATCAAAGATCAAAAAGGTGAGCCAACAGGCGCCCTATTTCAAAAGAAAGTTCAACTCGATTTTGAAAAGGCTTTAATCGCTCATATTCAAGATGTCAATCAAGGACAGTTTGATCCATCCGATATCGGCAAAATTCAGACCGATGTCGATCTATTAACGAAAGATTTTCAAAAAGGCAAAGAGCTATTCATCTCTCAAGCTTGCTACGCTTGCCATCGAATCGCCGGCTACACAAGAGGAGGAGTAGGCCCTGAATTAACAAAAGAAGGCAATAGCTATCCTTGGTTTGTTAAAGAATCGATTGTTTGGCCCCAAGCCGATTTAAAAACTTCTACGATGCCAAATCAAAAACTTGATCATGAAGAAATCGAAGCGTTGGTAACGTTTTTACTCGCTCAAAAAGGAGAGAGAAAGGCGCAATCAGGGCAGGCTTACAAAACAATGGTAATGAATTGGGAAAGCGGAAAAAAACAGCCTTGGGAAGAGCCCATAGCCGCTTCAAACATTCAAAATCTTGATTATAGCATGACGGTCTTTGCTACAGAGGGATGTGCAAGCTGCCATCGCTTGAAAGGCTTTCAATCTGAATATGGCTTTGTCATTGAAAAAGAGAAAAAGCCTGATTTTGAGCAATTGCTTAAACAACAAGACTGGTTTAAAGCTAATTTCCCTGAAGATATTTTAGGTTCCGAGCTCGCTGCACGCATTGATAAATTAGGCCCTGAAATAGATCGTAGAATAGCAAAAGTTCGAGATCCTGCACTCATCGAGAGAATTGAAAAGGAACATCCGGGTTTAATTGAGAGTTTTTACAACTCATTTAAATTTGCAAATAGAGCAAAAAATCACGAAGTACGAGACGAGAAGTTTAAATTATATCAAGAGCGTCTTCACAAGGTGCTAATGATTTTTGTTCAAGAATATGGGCTCGGCAGATTAATTGGACCGAGACCCAATTGGGCAGGCGTTTATCGTAGCGATGAATGGTTAATGGAGCATTTTAAAGCGCCAACTGCCCATATTCCTCGATCGATTATGCCGGTCATGCCTTTTGATGAAACGAAGTTCTATAGCCTAACTTATATGCTTGATGTGTTAGGTCAGCAAAATCGTGATCAGGTGAGAAAGATTTGGGAAGTGAGAGGTTTTAAACCTGATGTTGCCTATGAAATATTCTGCGCACAATGTCATGGACCTTTTATGCAGGGCGACGGTCCGGTCGCTGAATGGATTTATCCAATCCCCAAGAATCTACGAAAGGCCGATTTTCTTAGGAATTTGACTAAAGAACAGGCGATTTTCTCCATTACACATGGAGTAAAAGGAACGCCTATGCCTCCGTGGGGAGAGATTGGATCGGATAAAGTTCATAAAAATTTTCCCGTCTTAAGTGCTGAAGAAATTCAAAAGCTAACTGACTGGCTTTACACGAACTTGCCCGGTGGAGAAACCATTCGTTCTTCGGATGAAGTGCCCAAATGGCAGTATGGCCCTAAAGATGTGCTAGAAGATTTGAAAAGAGAAGGGGGCAAGCTCGAAAGGAAAAAGGATTTAAGCGCCTATTTTCCTCAAGCAAAAGGGCTAATTGCTTCCACAGCTCCTACGCAGACTCTAGAAAGTGATACTATTTTTGATATAACGCCCAATCCGTATAACTCAAAAGAAAATTTCTACTATATAAAGCGTGAATATTACACGCCCGAGAATATTGCTAGAGGGCAGGCGTTATTTGTTACGAATTGTGCCGTTTGTCACGGTAAAGAAGGAGATGGAGCGGGAGTTCGAGCAGAGGCAATGTTTGATGCAAAACCGCGAATGTTTATAAACTTAGATTGGATCAACTTTAGAGATGATTTACGATTATTGAGATCCATTAAATTTGGTGTTCCCGGAACATCCATGGTTCCTTGGGGTGATCAAACAAGTGCACTGCAACGTATGCAATTGGTTATTTTTATTCGCTCGTTAACTGAAGCGGCAAATAACCGAAAATCTCTGTTTGAAGGAATATACGGTGCTTTTGATGTTCCTGATGTTGCTATAGAAAATAGCCGATCTGAGCTCATTTCTTTGATTGAGCAAAAACAAGATGAGCTTGATAAAGCTAAGTTATCTCAATCTCAATTAGAAAAATCAGATCCTTCCAAAGCGCTTGAAGAATATAAAAAAGTTTTATCGCTTCAACAAGAACTAGACAATCTTAGTGCACGAAATAAAATAATGGTCGAATTAAAAAGCAGCCTTAAGAAAGAGCGTGAAGCTTATTTAGCTTTGGGATCTCAAATTCTTCTTTTGCCTGATGCCAATCAGTATCTTCCCGATTATGTAAAAATATTAAAGTTAAATGACGACAAAATAAAATTAGATAATAGTCATCTTAAATTTTTGCCGAATGAAAAGGTCAATACTTATCTAAAACGGTTTTTGGATAATTTAAAAACCAGTATCGATACTCATGAAAAGATGCTTGATTTGGAAAAAGAAAAGATGAATTCTGCAAGCAAAACACAAGACATCAAAATATTAGAACAGCAGATTTCGGCTTTAAAACGTCTTGAAAAGACAGCTGAGACAAATATTACGCTATTTAATCAGCTAAACGAAGAGCAACAACGAGCAATCGAAAAGTGGAATCAAAATGACAAGTAGCGTGACTGAAAGAACACAATACGACGATGGCCCGGCAAAATGGCTAATATATCCTTCCATTTTGTTCATGGTTGTAGGAATGATATTTGGAAATTTTATCGCCTTTAACGGCTTTACCTTTCCTGATTATTTTGCCGGTGAATATATTCATTTTGGCAGAGTAAGGCCGGTTCATGTAAGCCATGTCACTTTACTTTGGTTATTGTCGTGTGATATCGGACTTTTTTATTACTTTGTTCCAAGGCTTTGTGGAGTAAGGATTTGGAGTTCGAAGCTCGCCTATTTCTCGATCGCTTTATGGTGGCCTTCCCTCATTATTGGAATTTACTCTTTGCCCTTCGGTACTAATTTTGGTTGGGAATATGCTGAACTACCTATTTGGGTCGGCTGGTTTCCTCCTAAATTTTTGTTTACAATCGCTTTTGTTACAACCGCCTTTAATCTATTCATGACGATATTCAATCGTCGTTTTGAAAAAATGTATGTTTCCCTTTGGTATGTGATGGGAACACTCATTTGGACGACTTTTACATGGCTTGTTGGCTCTTACGGTATTCTAAGATCG
>JAGVJG010000052.1 GCA_020051235.1 Parachlamydiales bacterium
GAAAGACTCGGCAAGCTAATGGAGGAGTTTGGTTTTTATGCCCCCTTCAAGCCTTGTCTTCTTTCCTACCAATTAGGCGTAGAAAAACCCGACCTTCAAATTTTCAAAATTCTCTTAAATGAAATTCATTATGAAGCTAACGACATTATATTCATCGACGACCGATTGGATAACGTTGTAACCGCTCAAAGCTTAGGAATCGATGCGATTCATTTCACTTCCTGCGAAAAGTTGAAAAGCGACCTGATGAAAAGAGGAATTTCCTTAAAATAGGTCTATGGATATTGCATTCTATCAAGAACGACTCAATCTGAAAGAAGCCTCTTTCACTCGAATCGATCATGAAGATGCAATGGTTGCCCTGGTTTATAAAATCACGAAAGTGGACGGAACTTCGCTTATTTTAAAGATAAGTGAAAAGAAAAATGATTATTTTCGTGAATACCTGTTTTTAAAGCATCTTGAGGGTAAGCTTGTACCAAAAATCATTCAAGCTACCCCCCCTCAAACAGGCGTACACGGTGCTATTCTAATGGAGTGTTTGCAGGGGCACTTGCTTACAGAATTGACACCCGCTCTTTCTAAGGAACTAGGCCAGGCTCTTGCCTTTATTCACAATAATTTCCTCTCGGGTTACGGCGATCCCGTAGATGACTTAAGCAATGATCCGAAAGACTATTTTTCCTTAAAGTTTGAAGAAGGATTAGATGAATGCAAAAATCATCTCGCACCCTCCTTAATAGATACGTGCAGAAAGTATTTCAAGTCACATTTTCCCTCAAAGGTAGATGGCCCCTGTATCGTTCATCGCGATTTTCGACCTGGAAACATCATCGTTTTAAATGGCGCTCTTCAAGGGATAATTGATTGGGCAGGAGCAAGAGCTAGTTTTGCTGAAGAAGATTTCACTTCGATTGAAGATTGGATCAACCCCTACCTAAATGACTTTATATCGGGATATTCCTCTATCCGTCCCGTCCCTTCTTATAAACCCTTAATACCCTTTCTCCGCTTAAATAAAGCTATAGCTACTATCGGCTTTCTTATAAAAAGAAACACTTGGGATACCAAGGACGCTCGTCTTTATCAATTCAATCGTAAATTCATTGAAGAACTTTTATCCGATTAAAGATTTAAATTCGGAAAGGCATATTGCCTTCCCGAAACTCTGAATGATTAAGGTTTATGATAAACGTATAATCCGCCTGTAGGAAATATTCCAACTCCTACAAAAAGCTGATTACCGACAATTGTAATGGGTGCACCGATGGTGTTACCCACATTGGCAATCTCCACCTCTTCACCAGTCGATGCTCTGATCGCTCTGATAAGGCCCAAACCGTTTGCAGTGTAAATTACACCATTTGCATGCGTAATAGAAGCAAGCGAAGCGGTTACGCGTTTATTTGTCCAAAGAACTTCTCCCGTATCAGCGCGCACCTTTCTAATATAAGTTTGATCTGTAGTAGCAGCATAAGTTTGTAACAATTGAACTCCGCTAAAGTCACCAAGAGAAGCCATTACTTGCGCCAACACAGTAAGAGAGTTGAAAGAGATTCCCGATTCATCGCCATTGGTAATGGTGTAAACAAAACCATTATGATAAGCACTGCTAGGATTGCCATTCACGGAGGGCACTTCATCTTTGGGTAACATTCTAGATACCCATACAGGTTTCCCATTCTTTCTTTTAAAGACGCGATAGAAACCTTCTTTACTTCCTGTCCCTACGACATCAATTTGCTTTCCATTCTTCTCTATTTGGAAAAGTTGAGGACTTGCACCCACATCATAATTAAAGCCGCAAGCGTATTGAAAAGAGAACACATCATTTTTTGTGTATTGTTGATGCCACTCGACTTCTCCTGTTCTATAATCAATAGCAACTATCGCATCTGTTAAAGGACTTGCGGGTGGAAGCATCGCGTTAGTTGTCCCCGCAAAAATCAAATGAAGATCTTCATCTACTGAAGCCGTTGACCAAGCTCCTCCTGAAGGACCAAATCCCGAACCGGATGGACTTACCGGAGTATGCCATACAAAAGCGCCTGTGGTTGCGTTAAAGGCATGAAAACCTCCACGGAAAGTAGGAACTTTTACAACATTTTCTTCAAAGGTGGAACTGGATGTCGACACAATTACGGTATTATCTACAACAACCGCACCTGATAAAATTCCCCCTTGAGTACCGGTAAAACCTGGATAAACATCTACCGCTTGACCTCCGTTAAAAGGGGTGTAGGAAATGAAAGGATTGTTAGGATCCACACTGGTATCAAATGCATATAATCGAAGTCCACCTACTGGCGCATCTCCCGCTGTTACACTTGTTGCATAAATAATACCATTTACTAATGTAAGAGGAGCGCCCGAGGTTTCGCCGTAAGCGGCATTAGGAAATGTAAATTGATTGACTAACGTGCCATTAGTTGTATAAGCCCATAAATTCCCTGCTGAGTCACCATAATAAACGCGACCATCTACAACTATGGGGGCTGCTTGAACCGCCGCTCCTTGAGCTGACCATTGCAATTGAACGAATCCATTTTGTAGATCACTCCAAGAAATATTTACGTCTTGATTGTGACGTGAATTGTTTGTGTCATGATTAACCATAGGCCAATTTGCATCGGCGGATAAGCCAATAGGACCTAATACCATTAATGATAGAATTAATTTTTTCATGCAGGTTCCTTTCGTTAAAATATGAAAGATAAATTTCTGTATGTGTATTTTTCGTTAGTGTAGGATCAATTTTTTAAGACTATGAAGAATTTTTTTAAAATTGCCAACTAGTTTATGGATCGTATTTCTTATCAAGGGGTAAAAGGATCGTTTAGTTATCTAACGGCTAAACGGTTGTTTAATGATGCTGACATTAAAGGATTTCGTTCTTTTAAAGAGACGTATTTTTCTGTTGTAAAGGGTGAGGCCGATTATGCACTTTTGCCGATTGAAAATACGTTAACCGAAGCGTTAACGGGCACGATTGATTTAATCATTCAGGGTGATCTGAAAATCGTAGGTTCTACTAAGACTTTAGTTGAACATGCGCTTCTTGCACTTTCTGGGGTTAAGTTAAATGAAATTAAACAAGTTATTTCCCATCCGATTGCGCTTGCGCAATGCACTCAGTTTTTAAACGAACATCCTTTTCTTGAAGCGGTTAATTTCTATGATACGGCTGGAGCTGCAGAAGAAGTGGCTAATAGGAATGATAGATCGATGGCTGCCATTGCCAATAGAGAGGCAGGCAAAATTTATGGTTTGGATGTAATTGTTGATAATATTCAGGATCATGTGGAGAACTTTACTCGCTTTGTTCTTTTATCAAAGAGAGAAACGAAAGGCAAAAAATGTGCGCTTGTTTTTGTGACCGAGCATAAACCGGGAGCGCTCGCAGAAGTTTTAAATTTCTTGGCTAAAAACGAGATGAACCTTACGCAGATAGTTTCTAGACCCATTGTGGGCAAGCCTTTTGAATATCAATTTTATGTCGAAATCGAAAACGCAACTATAGCTTTACAGGATTTGAAGGTTCATTCGCTCAAAATCCTCGGCTACTACGACAATATTTAACAGGATCACTTTAAGCGTTGCTTAAAGTGATAGAGGATCGGCCTACGGCCGGCAGGCAGCCCTACCCGGGCTGATAGGATAAAATCATGCTTTTATAAAAAAACAAAAGGGCGGTGCTTGCGAAATACCCCAAAAAGCACCTATTAAAGGGCTCGTTACTTTTACAAGAGGGTGAACATCTCGACCCGATAAGTGAATGGGAAGAGCAACAGATCCCAACAAAGCGCACATTGCAATATAAGATCCTCCAAAAAATCTAGCCATCTCCCAGACGGTTGAAAGCGTTTGGTGTTTTTTATAAAGAACTAAACTTTTTGGAGTGATTACCATGGGCACGTTAGCGTTTACTTTAGGCATGACGATTCCTTTTGCGAAGCTCAAATTAAATACCAAGATTATATAGATTTCAATACTTCGATCTCGCTCGATTCCCGCTAAACAGTGTTCTCCAACATTTTTTTACCACTGAGCACACTGAGACCACTGAGATTTTATGAGAGCAGTGAGAATTGATGCTTAAAACTCACTGCTCTCATTTTCTCTCTGTGGTCTCAGTGTGCTCAGTGGTAAAAAAATAAAGGTACTTCCAAAGTTTTACGGACACACACGCGGGCACGGGTTTATTCGGATCGAACAACGCCTCTAAAGAAGCTAGTTCGATTCTACCATTTGGCGTTTGGATTTAGTTTCGAAGTAGATCATATCCTTCAAGACATTGAGCGCTTCGGCGCGTTGCATATCGGAGAGCTCAACATCCGGAAGGGGTTCGTTGACAGGTTCGCCTTTTTCATCTTTGAGGAGGAGTTGGTAATCCTTGTTATGCTCAAGGCGGTATTCCGAGTTTTTCTTGAGTTCCGGGACGAGCGATCTCCATTCCCTTTCGCGGATTTGCAAGGTGGGAACGTAGTATTTCATGTACCAATCACGTAAATGGGGGTCCACATCAGCAAGTTTGTCGCTATAGGCGGGAGGAATGGTGTCTTGTTTCAATGTATAATCTAAATATTCTTCGCCGATTTGCTGATCAGCAAGAGGGCCAGGAATGATGACATCTGAAATGACCCCTTGCACTTGAGGCGTTTTACCCGAAACAGTGTAGTATTTTCCGACGGTCACTTTAAAGTAAGAGGTACTATTGTTTTTATCGGTTACTGTTTGACTTTGGATAGTTCCCTTGCCATAGGTGTGATCATCGCCGACAATCAGCGCGACCCCATAATCTTGCAGGGCTTGAGCAACAATTTCAGCTGCGGAAGCCGTTTCACGCGACACTAAAATAATTAACGGTCCTTTATAGGCTTGTCTGCCATCCATATCGCGATAAAATTTCTCTTCACCTGATGAGTATTTAGAAATGACGACAATTCCATTAGAGATAAAGAGGCCGGCAATTCTGACCGCTTGAGTCAAAAAGCCTCCGTTATTTTCTCTTAAATCAAGAACGAGTCCTCTTAAGTTTTGTTTATCAAGCTCCGCAATCGCTTGTCTGACATCTTTTTCAGCAGATAGACCTTGATCGCCTTGATAAAAACTATCGAGGCGAATAACACCAATAATTCCGTTCCCGTATTTTTCAGTAAATATCTTAACCCGGTTTTGATCGAGTACAATCGACTCTTTTTTTAAGGTTACACGAATGATCTTTTGGCTTTCTCGATTGATTGTTATCGTAAGATCGCTTGCCGAAGGTTTTCGAACCCTATCCAAAACTTCATCGAAATCCAAACCCTGAACATTCTCTCCATTGATTTCGAGCAATTTGTCTCCGGGTTGCAAAAGGCCATTTTTAGCGGCAGGACTATCTTGTATGATGGTTGAAATAACAACGTCATTGCCTTTTTCTTCTAAAATGATCCCCACCCCTTTAAATCCTTTTTCCAAACGCACTCTCATATCGTACGCTTCTTTTGGATTGTAGATTTTCGTATGACTATCAAGGGTGCTGGCTAACGCTTTTAATACGTGAAGGGAAAAAAGATTCTCTTCCTCTTCTTTAGCAATGGGGTTGCCTTCTAAATTTAAATATAGATAAGGGTTTTCATGTTCAACCGACTCGGCCACATATTTTTTCACAATATCTTGAGATCGACTAACGGCAGCGGCTTTTCCGAAACGGTGAATATATTGTTGAACAAATTGAGCAAATTCAGCTTCTTGCCTAGTATTCAATTCCTTTAGGTCTACAGCAAAATCAGACCCGACCCGAGGCATATATCCTTCATTTATAACCCTGGAAACCAAGAGGTTAAGTTGATCTTGGGTCCTATTCTCTCGGGCCCTTGCAATCGATTTTTGAAAGACTTTGTTTAGCTCTTTAAAAGCCGTATAATCCCCGGCTTTATAGCGCTTCAATAAGGTTTCAAGCCGTGGATTATCCATATTTAAATAGGGATTCACTTCGGATTGAATTAGATAGGTTTTATCGGGATCAAATTGTTCAATGTAGGTTTTGAAAGCCGATTTCAGCAATACCTCGTTCATTTCCTTTTTATCGACATGCTGACTAAAGATCTCTTGCATGACCTTATTGATATCCGTTTCCTTAAGGGAAGCGGGATCGGCCAAAAGTGAGACGCAAACGATTAGGGGCAAAAACCATCTGACTGTCATATTATAATTTTAAACCAGTTGATATTCCCTACCAATAGATTTTTATGTGATAAAAGTCTATTCTTTAGGGTTATGCCTTTTAATGACACGATCCAGGTTAAACAGGGGTCCTTCGAGGGATCATTAGAACATCTGGTCCATCTTGCCCAAAAAAAAGAGATCGATCTAAACGAGTTTACACTTTCTTTAATAACGCACGCTTTCATTGACAATTGGGAGCCCGGCAAAGAACCTTACGAGCAAGCCTCTGACTTTATATTACTTGCCGCCCAACTGGCCTGGTTAAAGAGTAAAAGACTCCTTCCTTTAGAACCTATAGAAGGCGACGGCATTCACATCGAAGACGAAAACGATTTTAGCATCATTCATCACCTCATCGACTATAGCCGATTTAAACAAGCCGCTGTTCATTTCTCTAAAAGAGAGTCGGCTCAAGACGCCTTTTTCCCTAGAGGAACCGGTCAATCAGAAGTTAGACTTCCCTCAGGGCTTACCGCCATAAGTCTTGACGATTTAAAATCGCTATTTCAGGATGTGTTGGTTCGACATCAAGCAAAAGGCGGCCTGATTGAAGAAGAAGAATGGCGCGTGCAGGACAAGTTGATTTGGCTATCTAGCCAACTTGAAACTCATGGAGAGCTTTTATTTTACCCCCTTTTTGAATCAGCCCGTTCAAAAATGGAAGTAATTGTTCTATTTTTAGCCCTATTAGAATTATTAAAAATGGGACACGCAAAAGTAGCAAAGCGAGGAGAGGAGGTTTGCATTTATGGCGAAAGAATTTAACGCGTTTGATGAAACGAGACAAATGACCCTTCCCGGCGTTATTGAAAGCGTTCAAGAGCAAGACGAAAAAAGAACGCTTGAACGACAGATGCGCCAGCAAATAAAACGCATCGTAGAAGCCCTTTTATTCGCCTCTTCACAGCCATTGCCTTTTAACCGTATCAAAGAAATTGTTGATGAAGTTTTTCCTACAAAGCCCAAACAATTAAAAGATTTAATTGAAGACCTTAAAGAAGAATATATTTCTCAAGGCAGAGCATTCCGTTTAGATGAAATAGCGGATGGTTATTTACTCAGATCTTGTGAAGAGTATAGTCGCTTTATAGAAAAATTAGGTTACAGCAAAAGACAAGAAAAACTTAGCCAGCCTTCTTTGGAAGTCCTTGCTATTGTAGCGTTTAAAGGCCCCATCACCAAACCCGAAATTGAAAAAATCAGGGGCGTAGATTCAACCGGAACTATGCAAAATTTACTTGAAAGAGAGCTGATAGAACCTACGGGTAAATTAGAAGTACCAGGAAGGCCCGTTCTTTATAAAATAACTAGTCAATTTTTAAATCATTTTGGTTTAAAAGATATTAAAGATCTTTCTAATTTATCCCCTTCTACGCTATTATAAATGCCCTTAGATGGCGCATTTTTCAGTTTACACACCACCTACCCCTTATGATTTTCGTGGCAACAATTTAAATAGTGCTGTCGATGAGTCAGGGTATTTAAAAAAAGATTATCCCGTCGTTCCTCTCCCCAAAGCTGACTCTAATCAGCATGAACGATTTACGAATCATGTTACAAACTTCCAACTTAGAATAGCGGGCAAATCAGGAAAAAGATATCGCAAGGATTTTCCGGTAGGAAAATTTATTGGCGAGTTAATGGCCAAGTTAAATGTAAAAAATGGCTGTGTCAAAGGTTCATTAGCCTACTTTATTGGAGGCCATGGTTTAGCCCATTTTGTTACAGAGTCCTTAAAGCTAACTCCCATTAAATTTCACCCTAAACGTCCAAAAGATTCAGACGTTGATCTTGATGTCAGCCATTTAACAATTGAAGAATTTAATAATTTAGAAACACTCGTTTTAGACCTTCTTCAGCCTCATCTTCCAAGAGTATCTCGCGCAGACATTCTTGATGACATTCTTCTACACCATCATCCGGAACCGGGCGAAGCCTATTCGATTACTATAGGAACTCTAGGGGGAATGACTTTTGACATCGTTTTGAATTTCAAACAAAAAAGAGACCATCTTTTTATTCGAGACGATTTTCGATATTGTTTCACCGATCAACATTTTAAAAGCAGCCAACCCAATCCCATTCAAGCCCCTCTAGACTATTTTAGAGGCATTATTCACGCCGATAACATTGAAACGATTAATGAAAGCGGATGGATTGTTGCCCATAATCTTCAAGCAAAAGGCCTTTTTCTCGCTGATAAAGGTCTAAATGGCGAATTAGCAAAAAAAATCAAAAAAGAAAACTTAACCTATTTAGTCACAAAAGGGGCTTTAAAAAGAGGGAGTGTTGCCGAGTTTGTTTTGGATTGTATTGACGATTTTGAACAAAACTTCAAACCGGAAGAATGGTACCATTTATGGCAGCTTGAACCCAATTTCAATCACCCTATTCGAAGAGCCATAGTTGAATATAAAATTCCTTATCAAACCGTTCGCGCTTTTATACAAAGATTAAAAAATGAACCTACTGACTATAAATTGCTTGCGAATCGCGATCACGTAAGAATTCTTGATTATCTTTTCCAAACGAAAGGCACTTATAACTCCATTATAAAAGATATCATTAACAACCGACTTTCAAGAGATCTTTGGCCTTCATTTAACAGTAAAGAAAACGCCACTTTATTTTTTAATGATATTTTAGCTGTCGATTCTCTATGGGCCTACTCATTAATGAAAGAGCATGCCCTTCCTTATCAAGTGATTGTCCTTGATATATTTGTAAGAGAAAAAAGAGCAAAGGAAGCTTTAGAACTTTATCTTTCTATGCCTGATAAAGGTGACTTTACTGAAGCGGTTTTTAAATTAGTTCAAGAAAAGGATGGCTCAAATGCGGCTGTTCAGCATTACTTTAAAATGAGCCGCAGTAATAAAATGGACTATGTTTGTCTTGATATATTAACTCCCGCAGAGCTTATCAAACACTCTTCAATATTAGTCCAAAGAGTTCCTGAGGCTTTGAAA
>JAGVJG010000003.1 GCA_020051235.1 Parachlamydiales bacterium
AGACCATTATTTTGATTGAGCATAAACACAAAGACACTAAATTTAATCGGTCATAAATTTTAATGAATACAGCAAGCTCTTTGCGCCTTTGCGTCTTTGAGTTTAAATTATCCTTCAGGCCCGAAGGGCCTCCTGCCCGCCGATAGGCGGATTCTACATCACTTTATGCAAAGCATAAAGTGATCCTGTAATGTTGTTAAATTGCTTGACGGAACAAAGAAAAGTCGGGTTTGTCCACTCTGTTATTCTCAATAACGTGGCAATCGTGATTGGAATCCATCCATATAACGACATCGGCATTTTTCTTGGTGGGATAAACGTACTTCGCAAATTCTTCCATAATGCCCACCATGTGCTTATAAAACTCTTCGTCGGTTCTACGCTTATTCTTCTTTAATTCACGATCCCATTTCCAATCGTAAATGTTATCAATAGAGGTTTCCAGATAAACGGCTAAATCTGCGTACTGGACTAAGTCCATTGGAGGAAAATCCCCTAACGCGTAGCAACCTTCAAAAAGAATACAATCAATCTTTTCTAGATCGATCACTTCTTCACCGCGAAATCTTGTGAGTTGATTGTAAACGGGCTTTAAAATGCTGGTAGCCTGTTTGATGTTAGATAAAACATCGTGCATACGCTGCCAGTCCATTCGCCTTAAATCTAATTCACCGGGAAGTGTTTTGCGATAAGCATCCGGCTGAGAAAAGGCATCTAGATTTAAAACGAGGACTTTTAAGCCAATATTTTCTAAATCTTCTTTTAACTGATCTGCTAATGTAGATTTACCTACACCAGGACAGCCCCCTATCGAAACGACAGACCTACTATCTAAAGAAATTATCCTTTCAACTAATGAATCTAAATTCCCATAACATTGAAATATAAAAGCGAACAAAATAAAATATTTTTTCATTAAAACAACCTATGCATAAAGTTGACGTTTATTGTCCAAGTCCAGATGAAATTCCTTTACACATTTTAAAATATTACTCAGAAGGCATTCTCGTTCCGGATGAGGTTTCATATTATTCAAAACCGATAAAAAAAGTTAGCATTCGAATCTACAAATCCAGATTTTATAGATCCAGTACCCCTAACGATACAATTTTTAAAATTAATAACTGCTATGTAAAACTTAAATTTGAGCATGAGACCATAAAAATAGGGCTTCATCTTTTACCCGTGCTTAGATTCAAGCAAGCCTCATTGCCCTCTTTATCCATTAAGATAATTTGTACTTACGGCAAAAAGATTCCCATTTATTTACCTCTTAAAATGGAGGAAAGACTTATACAACTTTTTAACCGAGGTAGGCCCGGAAAAGAGTTTAGTTGTATACAACTGGTTGATTATTTAAATGGTCTCTACACAACAGGAAAGTTATATTTGAATAATTATGTCCATTTGCCCTTTCATGAAATGCAGGTGGGAGATGCCGTACATTTAGTAGGCTCCCATATGGCAATTTATCTTGGCCATTCCCTTTACTTATGGATGAGAGGTATTCATGGACTTCATGTATCAAATTTAGAAACGATGTCTAAGTTATATAGACCTGAATCAATTGAGGTATTAAGGAAAAAAGTATGTCAAATGTAGTTCATAGGGTTCCGAATGATATTCCCGTTCGAATTTCCGTCTATTGGTTCAATAACATTTTAGTCCCTTCTTCGACGAATTTTTATGATTTTGAAATTTCTAAAGTCAGCATTAACATATTTACGCATAAGCATGCGATTGTTGATGTAAATAGTCACCCCCTTGTCTTTTCGTTACTCAATGAAGCCCATGTAAAATTAAAAGGCGCCGGCAAAACCCTACGTATGGGGCTGCACCTTTTCCCTATTCAACGTCTAAAAAGCAAATCTATTGTTAAGTTCACCATCAAAATCATAGATAAAGAAGGTAAAAAATTTCCGGTAAATCTACCTGGAAGAATGAATATGAATATTCTGGCATTGTTGAATGAAGGAAGACCTCATCGGATCTTTACTTGCATACAATTTATTGAATTTATTAACGATGTCTATGTTCATGATCAAGTTCCCAATTGGAATAGATATATTATAAAGCAATGGCTACCTGATCAGATTAAGGAAGGGGATGCTGTTTTACTTAATAATGCACAACGTCGTCCCACTCATACTGCATTATATATAGGAAGAAACTTGTATTTATGGTTACGGGGAACCCAATGTTTTCATGTTTCTACTCTGGAAAGTATGTTAGCAACCTATAAAAGCCACCCCACTTATATTTTAACTCCTAGGTAACATGAAAATCATTTTAGGATCTCAATCTCTCATTCGTCAACGGGCGCTGAAACTTCTAGATCTACCCTTTGAGATTGCCCACAGCAATATTAATGAAAAAGCCATTCGTCATACCGACCCCTATCAGATGGCAATTAATATAGCTGAAGCAAAGGCTAAGGCCATTGGAGAAAAACATGAAGGTATTATTATCTGTGGAGATGCCTTTATGGTTTTTAACGGTAAAATCGTTGAAAAGCCCTCTTCTGTTGCTGAGGCGAAACAAATGATTCGATCCTTTTCAGGAAAATCTTACGACTTTGTGACCAGTGTTGTTGTATACAATACAAAAACAAATAGTCTTGATAAAGCGGCTGAATCTTTAACGATATGGTTTCGTGAATTGACGGATGCTGAAATTGATAATTACGTAGCAAAATATCCCGTTACCACACTCGCAGGCGGTCATGAAACCGATGGAGCTATTTTATTTTCATCAAGGATAGAAGGAAATTATAATTCTTACACCGCTATCCCAATGAATCACTTAATCCCCTTTTTAAGAAAAAACGGGGTTAAAGTTTAATTGTAGATCATCTTAACGGTCATTCCACCGTCTATGATAAAGTTTTGACCGGTGATGAATGTCCCTTGGTTCAATAAAAAGGATACCATCGATGCAATGTCTTGCGGCTCGCCTACTCTACCATAGGGATGTTGTTTATGATCTTTAGGCGTTAATTTTGTTTTTTCCGTATGAATCCAACCCGGACTAATGCAGTTTACGCGGATATCAGGACCTAAACTCACTGCAAGAGAATGTGTAAACGAGACCACTCCTCCCTTTGAAGCACTATAAGCTTCATCTCCATCTCCCTCAGATTGAAGAAAGCGAGTGGAAGCGATATTAATAATATCCCCGCTTCTTTTTCTTAAATGTGGAATGGCGTATTTGGCAGTTAAAAAGCACCCGGTTAAATTAGTATTGATAAATTCTTGCCAAACACTTAACGGCATTTTCTCAATGGATAACTTTTTCTTAGGAAGAATGCCCGCATTGTTAATAACGGCATCAATTTGACCAAAACGCTCTATGGTTTGTCTAATCATACTTCTTACAGAAACTTCACGCGAAACATCGGTTTTAACGATTAAAAAGCGGTCCTTATCCTTCCATTCCATCTTGACAGGGTTTTTATCGGCAATGATGAT
>JAGVJG010000171.1 GCA_020051235.1 Parachlamydiales bacterium
CCATCTTTGCACCGATTGTATGGGTGGGCGCTAAATTAGTCAGTCCCATTAACGGCTACCTTATGTTTGCCTTAATTGCTTTATATGCCGCTTTTATTGTGATGGGTGCGCCCTACGTTAATGTCGACTTGTTGCAAAGGCGGGACTGGCAAATGTCTTTAATTGCACTTCCCATCGCATTTACGTCCTTTGCTTACCAAGGGATTATTCCTACGCTTGTATCATACTTGAATGAAGACCGTAAAAAAATTAGACTCTGCCTTATTCTCGGAACGTTAATTCCTCTGATTGTTTATGTCATTTGGCAAGCGCTTATCTTGGGCATCATTCCCGTCGAAGGAGAAAATGGCCTAAAAGCGGCTTTGGATAATGGAGACAATGCCATCTCTCCTCTTAAGAATTTTATTTCGAATCCATACTTAGTGTGGATTGGATCCGCATTTGCTTTTCTTGCCCTCTTAACCTCTTTTTTTGGTGTAACACTCGGCTTGAAAGACTTTTTAGCGGATGGTCTAAACATTCAAAAAACGAAGCTTGGACGTTTGCACCTTTGTTTATATGTGTTTTTGCCTCCCCTCTTAATTTCTCTTATCTATCCAAATGTCTTCCTTCTCGCGCTTGACTGGGCGGGAGGATACGGTTGTGCGCTATTACTCGGCCTTCTTCCTATCCTCATGACTTACCAGAAACGCTACGTTTTAAAAGACGAAACTAAAGAAGAGCTGGGTGGGGGTAAACCCCTTCTTGCCGTGCTTCTCATCTTCGTAATCTTTGAAATTATGGTTGAGTGGTTTACCGACTTTTAATGTTCGCGCCAGATAGGGGAAACCCTATCTCCCATTTTGAAGTAGCGGCTTAAATCTAACACCTTGAACAGGTGGATGAATTTTCTTATGGAAATACTTATATAAAGAGAAAACGGTTACCCCGACACCCGCAACCCCAGCTCCAATGGTTGTGACAGCGCCTGCTCCAAAAACAATTCCTACCGCCACAAAGGACATCATCACGACATAAGAAATTTTATAGATAAGCTCAAGAAAGATAGTTCTTTTACTATGTTGGATTTTTCGATCCTTATAATCCCACTTTTGAGCTTTTTGCTGCACATAGACATTAACTTGTGATTTCCATTCAAATTCGTTAAGAGACTCAGGCTTATGTAAACTCTTCGTATCGATGACCTCTACAAATCGATTATCAAAATCAGATCGCCTATTTTTCCAAAGTTCATTCTTTTTATTGATTTTGTCTTGCTGTTGACCGTTTATGTAGGGCTTTAACTTGATTACCGTTCTAACAAAACTACGAGTGGTTAAGAGAATTTCAACACCCAATGCTGCAATTTTAAGAGGTGTAGGAAGAAAACGAGGCATTACACCTAATTCAACTAATAAAAGGGGCAAAGCAAATAGTTTAGAAAACGACTTTGCAACATCGACGAAAAGTCTAAAAATTCCGTTATAATGATAATTCCACCAAAATTTAGGAAGATCTAAAGAGTGAAAGACTTTTAAGGTTTTATCAGCGAGGCACATTCCCCCCGCAACACGAAGTAACTTACGATTATCGTTAAAAATTAAACTAGCTAAACCACATATATTCTCGACACCCTGTAATATACCGCGTGTGATGTAGGGATTTTTTGGCACATCCGATAAAGCGTGGTTAAACCGATCGATCTTCGTAGTCATAGCAAACTATAATGACACATTTAATAACAAAAATTAACCGTTATTTACGACTTAGTTAGTAGTTAAAACTTTAAATCTAATCCCTTGAACGGGAGGATGGAGTTTATCGTAAAAATATTTACTAAGGGCAAGTGAAGTTACACCGATACCGGCAACACCCGCTCCTACAACAGTGAGAGTACAAAATCCAACAACCATTCCTGACAAAACAAATCCCATCATCGCTACGAAAAATACTTTAAAAGCGAGTTGAATAAGTAAGGATTTTTTTGCAGTTGGAATTTGTTTTTCCTTCTGAATCCATTTCGATTCTTTTTGTTGAACATACACTTTAAGATAAGCGTTAAACTCATCAGTAGTTATTTTTGTCGGCTTTCTTATATGTTTTAATTTAACAACCGATTCAATCTTATTTTCAAAATCCGAACGTCGATCGCTCCACAGCGCAACCTTCCGTTTGTATTTATTTGAAACCTCATCGCCCATATAAGGCTTTATTTTTTCAACCGTCTTATAAAGACTGTGAACAGCTAAAAAAGCTTCAACACTTAATATGGCGATTTTGACAGGAGTAGGAATGAATTTAGGAAGCACATGTAATTCCACAAGCAAAAGGGGCAATGCAATAATTTTTAAAATCGATTTAAAAACATCAATAAAGAGGGTGAAAGGAGTTGTGTAATGGTAGTGCCACCAAATTTTAGGTAAATCAAGGGATTGAAAAACTTTTAACGTTTTATCGCCTAGACCCGCTCCCTGACCTAAAATTTGAAAGTTTGGACTATGAAAAACCAAACTCGCTAAATTGCATACACTCTTTACCCCTTTAAGAATCCCCCTCATTAAAGAAGGATTTTTTTGGACATCGGATAAAGCAATATTTACGCGGTCAACAGTCATGAGGACACTATGATGACAGAAATTTCTTAATTTTTATTAAAAATTAATACTTTCTTAACAATTAAATTGTCCAACCTAACTTAGATGCTAAAAATAATGTTATAACAGTTGTTAAGCCGCCCACTAAAAAACCCCAGAAGTTGTCTACGATTAACATTCTCCAAGGCCATTTATCGATGAGGGCGTGTCCCAAACATTCAAAGAAAATATTTACACAAAGTGCAAAGAAAGCCCCTTCTAAAAAAGTATTCCAACCAATGGGTTGGCCTAATTGAGGCAAGATAACAAAATGTACAAAACCGGCCATGACCACAATATAGCCAATCAAAGCGGTTGGAAAATAAGGAGTTAGCGCTCGACTATTTCTTCTTGCAATAGGAGAAAATTCTTGAAAATAGAATTTTCTCATCAAAATTCTTAGCCAAATAAAATCTAATATAAGAAATACTATAAAAGTGAGTGCAAAGAGCTTAATAAACATAAGGCCCTTTTACTTAATAGAGTAGATAATTTCAACAAAAGATTTGTCAGGCTCTTACTCTATTTGACTTTTGCCTAGATCTTTTGCATAATGTTGTGATTATAAACTGTTTAGTACCGTGCAACCTCGAATCTATCTTCCATCAGAACACACGATTGATCCTCAATTAATTGATCGAGAAGCCATCGTTGTTATCAATAAATTGAAAAGCGCAGGCTATTCCGCCTATTTAGTTGGCGGCTCGGTTCGAGATCTTCTGGCCAAAAAAGTTCCTAAAGATTTTGACATTTCAACTTCCGCAAGACCTGAAGAAATCAAATCGCTTTTTGGCAGACAATGTATTTTAATTGGTCGTCGGTTTCGTTTAGCTCACATTCGTTTTGGTCATAAAATTCTTGAGGTTTCTACTTTTAGAGCCGGTGATCCTGCAGAAGGCGCTTTGATTACGCAAGACAACCAATGGGGAACGGAAGAAGAAGACGTATTAAGACGCGATTTCACTATAAATGGTCTTTACTACGATCCAAATGATCAAAAAGTAATCGACTATGTAGGCGGATGGGAAGATATTAACAACCGTCTCCTTCGCACCATCGGAGATCCGATCGTTCGTTTTAAACAAGATCCTGTGCGCATGATTCGCTTAATAAAGTTTCGCGCACGTCTTCGATACGACATCGTTTCTGATACTAAAATCGCATTATTAAAATGTTTACCTGAAATTTTAAAAAGCTCTCCCGCTCGTGTACTTGAAGAAATGTACAAAATGCTTGAGTCGGGCGCCTCCGCTCCTTTCTTCCAGCTCATGGCCGATTCAGGACTTTTAAACCTGTTATTTCCTAAAATCAATCCCTACTTCGAAAATCCGGATAGCGAAGCTTACGGCTTTTTGATTGCATCCGATCAAATCAATCAAAAAGATCTTAAAAGACCGTTAAGTCGTTCGACTCTGACTGCGGCCGTCCTATTTCCTCTTATCGATCAAGCCCTACAAGAGAAGAAAAATTCCGGAAATGTGCCTCACCTCGGACAAATTCATTCCATTTGTTATGAGCTGATCCACCAAAATTTAATAAGTGCTTTTAGTCACTTTCCCCGTCGGATTTTATCTGAAGCGGCGATGATGATCACCCACCAATATCGAATGACTCCCCTTCAAGGGAAAATGCACTTTTCACCCCGCTTTTTAAGAAGCCGTGACTTTGCTGACGCTTTACTTTTACTACGAATCCGTGCAGAAGCGAATGAAGAGCTGATGGACGTATTTGAAGAATGGCGCAAGCATTATCAACATCTTAAAAAAGAGGGGCATCACTCGAAAAAATGATTGCATCTTCTGAGCCCTCCATACAAGGTCCGCTCCCTGCATTTTTCTATTTTGCTTTGTCCGGAGAAAATTCAATAATACTGGATCCATTTAATCAACCGGTTCAATTTTTAAAGCCCTATCCTATCCGAGTTTTTTCTTGGACATTGCCAGGACACGGAGAGGGCCTTAAAGATACTGACGCCATGAAAGTTTGGTATGAATCATGGGCATCGGGCAAAGATCCAATAGAGCCCTTTATTGAAACGAGCCTAAAAAATATTGATCAACTTATTAAAGAAGGCAAAGTTGATCCCGAAAAGATGGTGGTCGGAGGTCTTTCGCGTGGCGGATATGCAGCTTGTCGTCTAGCTAGTGTTGAAAGCCGGTTGAAACATATTGTCGGCTTTGCTCCTTTAGTCTCCCCTGCCCGTCTAGATGAATTTCAAGGCAAAGTATTTCAGCCATTAGAAGATTACATTGATCAATTAACTGACAAATCTCTCTGGTTCTCCATCGGCAACTTGGATACACGAGTGAACACCGATTCAGTCTATCAATTCGTTCGTAAGCTTACCGATAGAAATTTCGAAAATGGGAATCGATCGCCACAAGTCAGCCTTACGATCAAACCGTCGATCGGCTATAAAGGACATGGAACCGCACCGGAAACTTTTAAAGAAGGCGTTTTGTGGCTCGCCAAACAATTTAATTTGCAGGAACGTTCATGAAATATTCGATCATCATCCCCCTCAAAAACGAAGAAGAAAATATTTCTGATTTATTGCATGAGCTCGTTCCGGTCATGAGATCACTTCATCAACCTTGGGAGGTGCTCACCATTGACGATGGCTCGACCGATGGCACCCTAAAGGAACTTGAGAAACTAAAAAATGAAATCCCTGAATTGAGAGTCCTCGTTTTTGATCGTAATTACGGTCAATCGGCGGCTTTTGATGCAGGCTTCAGAAATGCAAAAGGACAGTTTATCATCACACTTGATGGTGATCGACAAAATGATCCGAATGATATTCCCAAATTAGTAGCTTTGAGCGAAGAAGCCGATCTAGTCTCAGGCAGAAGAGTCAATCGACAAGACCCGATTTCCAAAAAATGGATTAGCAAACTCGCCAATGCCGTAAGAAGCCGGCTTTGCGAAGATGGGATTCAGGATACGGGCTGTTCATTAAAACTTTATCGAAAATCCTGCTTTGACAAAATCAAGCTTTTTAAAGGAATGCACCGATTTTTACCTGCCCTCTTTTTAATCGAAGGCTTTCGAGTGAAAGAGGTTCCTGTAAATCATCGCGAAAGAACAAAAGGGCAAACAAAATATCATTTCTTTAATCGTTCTTTTAATACGGTAGCGGACATGTTCGCGGTTCGATGGATGAAGAAAAGGCACCTTAACTATTCAATTAGGAAAGAGTGGTGAGCTCGTTTTATTTTATCGGTTATCTTTCCGCCATTGCTTTTACTTTACGCTTTCTTGTGCAATGGATAGAAAGCGAAAAGAAGGGGCGTTCGGTTGTTCCAAAAGCCTTTTGGTGGTTGTCTATAACCGGCAATGTAACTCTTTTTATTCATAGCTTGATCCAAATGCAGTTCCCCATGAGTTTTATTCAAGGGATCAACGGCGTCATTTCGTGGCGAAATTTAAATTTAATGGGTAATCGAAAAGCGTCTTTTGCTTTCGTCGCTCTGTTATTTTTATCTATTAGTGCCTTTTGCGTTTCGTATTTCTTCCTGAAAGCAAATGGCATCGAGGAATGGTTTTCGATCCCCACACATACTTTTCAGCCCGACCCTAATCGCTCCGCCCCCCTTCTTTTACATTTTTTTGGATTGATTGGTGTTTTCCTTTTTAATTCACGCTTCATTATTCAATGGTGGCAATCTGAAAAAAGCGGCGTAAGCGTATTATCTCCTCTATTTTGGTGGACAAGTTTAATTGGTGGCCTTTTTAGCCTCATTTATTTTGTATCCATCATGGACTTTGTGAATTTAATTGGTCCTCTATTTGGAATCGTTCCTTATGCCCGAAATCTTATGCTTTTACGGAGACAAACGGCATGAAGAAACTTTTTGTTTTTGCCGGTGAAACAAGCGGTGATCTTCACGGAGAAAAAGTCATTTCTCACTTGAAAAAGCTCTCCCCTACTCTCCATGTTGAAGGAGTAGCAGGCCCTAAGATGAGAAATCTTGGAATTAAAGGTCCCTATAAAATGGAAGAGTTCCAAGTTATGGGTTTTAGTGATGTTATCTTTAACTTCCGCGATTTATATAAAAAGTTCTACGCGGTTCTTGATCACATTTTAAAAACTAATCCCGATGGCTGCCTTTTAATCGATTATCCGGGTTTCAATTTGCGACTCGCAAAAAAACTGAGAGAAAACGGCTATAAAGGAAAATTGATTCATTTCATTTGTCCAAGCGTTTGGGCTTGGGGAAAAAGTCGAATCGATTTAATGGCTCAAAACCTCGATTTGCTTTTAACTATTTACCCTTTTGAAGCTGCTTATTTCGCCAAAACTCCTCTCAAAGTTCAATATATCGGCAATCCTTTAGTTGAAACGATTGATGCGTTTTCCCCTAAGCCCCATTTTAGAGAGCAAGCCCAACTCCCCGAAGGAAAACCTCTCATTGCCTTATTTCCAGGAAGTCGAAAAGGCGAAATAGAGCGCAACCTTCTTACTCAATTGAAGGCTTTATCGATTGTTAAAGAAAAGCTACCTAATCATAAAATTGCCCTTTCAGTCGTAAGCCCAAAACTTCAAAAAGTAATCAGCGATCAGATCCAAAAATCCGATCTAAAATTAAATTCCGATCTCTTTTTAGTTCCTAGCTGTTTTAATTATGAGCTTATGCAGGAAGCGAGGGTCGCACTTGCTAAATCAGGAACCATAACCTTAGAGCTTGCTCTTTTTAAAAAACCGACCGTAGTGGTTTACGGTTTAACAATTTTAAATCGATTCATTGCGAAATATCTTCTAAAATTAAAACTCCCCTTTTATTGCATTGTTAATATTCTCAATCAAAAAGAGGTGTTTCCTGAATTGATTGCTAAAGGTTTTGATGCAGAAGCCTGTGCAAACTCAATCCTAGAACTTGAAACCAATAACGTTAAACGAAAAGAAGTGATCGATGGATGTACATCCGTTCGAGAAAAATTAGGAACCTTTACATCGGGACAAGTGGCTGCAGAAGCTATATATGAAACACTCCAAAAAAGCTAAATTTCTCGCGTATTGCATAAGAGGTTGTGTAACTCTCCTTCTTAAAACTTGTAAGTTTGAAGTTACAGGACTTGATCGCCTTGAAAAAGAATTTAAAGAAGGCCCCGTCGTTCTCGGCATTTGGCATAATCGGATCGCCGCGCTAGCCGGTATTCTCCCCGCTCTCACAAATAGACTTCACTTCACTGCATTTGTAAGTCAGAGTCGCGACGGTGAGCTTCTTAGCCAACTTATCCTTTCTTATCCTTCCGCCTCCGTCATACGCGTGCCTCACGACAATCGCGCACAAGCGCTTCTTACCACCATCAATACCGTTAGAAAGCGCGAGACCATTGTTATGTTTACGCCCGATGGGCCGCGCGGCCCTGTTTACCAACCGAAGCGCGGTATCGAGAATCTTCTCACCGAGACGAATGCTTCACTCATCCCGTTTTCCTGGGAGAGTTCCAAGTACTGGGAGTTGAAAACCTGGGATCGTTTTCGCATCCCCAAGCCTTTCACCACAATCAAAGCTACTTTCGGCTCACCTATAAAAAATCCTACGCTCGATCAAATTGCAGACGCCCTCAATAAACCTTAAAAAGGTTAATCCTTTTTAATCGATTCAGAGTTCATTAGATTTTTTCTCGAGAGTTGTCAGAAAAAAAGCGGAGCTTTTTTCCTGACGAATGTTCTTGTCGGGGCTCCGCCCCCGCACCCCAAGGCCATTTCTTGCGGGGTTAAAATCGCCCTAAGCGCTTGCTTCGCAAGCTATCGCTCCGAGTGTGCCTACGCACTACCCATCGCGATTTATGACGATTTTTCCCG
>JAGVJG010000093.1 GCA_020051235.1 Parachlamydiales bacterium
AGAAATTCCTGTTCAAGAATAGTTTTGACGCCATTTGCCTTTAAATGTAGCGAGTGAGATCATAGTTCTTCAATAATTGGAGAAACACCATGATACACAAAACTATAGTCTTATTAACTTTGATTGTTAGTTTAGCCAGTTGCTGCAAAATGAGTAATCAATTGGAAGAAGTCTGGATTACATCCAATCCACCCCAAGCTGAAATTGTCATTGATGGATATCATTGTGGAAATAGTCCTCTGTTAGTAGAACTCGATAAAAAATATGACCATTCGGTTTACCTTTTTAAAGAGGGCTATGAGACGGTAGAAGGCTCTATTTATTCACGTCGCACTATCGGATCGAGTCGTAATGTCGTTTGGCCCTTCGCAGGCGCAGCTATTGGAACCGGAATTGGAATTGCATGTTGTGGAACAGGCGGTTGTATCATACCCGCATTTGTAGTAGGAACCGCACTCGGAACTGTTGCTGGATTGGCAATTGGTGTAACCGGAACCGCAGTGGATTTGGGAACCCGCTCAGATTGTACATTATCCGGTCATCACTTCCACGGCGAGCTACCCTTACAACAATAAATATTTCAAATTATTTCCGTATTATTAAAATAATACCCTCTTAAACGGAGGGTATTATGAAACTAGGTTTTTTGATTGCTTCATTTTTCTGCTTAGAAGCACTTGAATTTGAGCCTCAATTAGAAAATGAATCTGTCAAAATTGCTCGAGTAAAGGTTGAGCCTCATGAAGAAATTGGTCTTCATCGAGATGCATATCCTCAGGTTGTTGTCGCATTAAAGGGAGGAGTAATGCTTCGTCTCGAATCAGACGGCTCGATCAAAGAAGTGTCATTTCCGACAGGTACAGCTGTATTCAGAGAAATGGATCCTCCTGATGAACTTCATAAAAGCGTGAATCCGGGAGACGCACCCATAGAATTAATCATCATTCAATTAAAGAAATAATAATGAATTTATGACATAACCAAGAGTTATGGAAATTTCATTCGAAAAGAGATTGCAGATGTGTGGGAGGCCCGATCTTCCACTCATTATGCATCAGAATTGGTCGCATCTTCTTTTTCTACATTGGAAAGTGGATAAGGAATTTATTCAAAAAAAACTTCCAGAGGGTTTGTGGGTCGATACTTTTCGAGGAGAAGCTTATGTTTCGGTTCTTCCTTTTTATCTCACTCAATTGAAAATTCCTCCGTTGCCGCATGTTCCTTTGTTGACAGACTTTTTGGAAGTAAACGTTCGAACCTATGTGATCGATAAGGAAGGTAATCCAGGGGTTTGGTTTTTTTCTTTAGATATAAATAGTTGGTGGGGAATGGCTGTCGGAAATGTCATTTTCTCTTTGCCTTACCATAAGGCCTGCATTCAGTCTAAAGTGATCGATTCCACCGTTTATTTTTCTGGACATAGATCGGATGTTTCTTTTGAATTTGAATATACCCCCGAAAACGATTCGTATAATTCGAAAGCCGATTCACTCGATTTCTTCCTAACTGAAAGATATCTGTTATACACACTTCACCATGGAAAGCTTTATGCGGGAAGAGTACATCATAGCGCCTATTCTTTATCATCTGTTAAAAGTCTCAAATTAAATGCAAATCTTCTCAGTTCAAATGGCTTCATTTTTTCAAATAAGCCCGACTATTTAATGTATACAGCCGGGCTTCATGTGGAATTTTTTAAGTTTCAAAAAGTATAGATTTCCTTTATTAAGATAATTTATCAATTAAAGGATAATTATGATTCGATGGCTTGTAGTTTTGTCAGCTCTATTTTTACTTCCTGAAGTGGAGGGATGCACAAGAGTTCTTTTTTCAGGAGATGAAAATGTCGTGATCACCGGCAGATCCATGGATTGGATGGAAGATATGCATTCAGATCTTTGGGCCTTTCCGAGAGGCATTTCTAGAGATGGAGCAGCGGGGCCAAATTCCATTAAATGGACCGCTAAATACGGTAGCGTAATCGTAGCGGGCTATAATGCAGGTTCTGCGGATGGCCTCAATGAAAAAGGTGTCGTTGCAAATATGCTTTATTTAGCAGAATCAGATTACGGCAATTCAGGAAGTAGACCTAATCTTTCAATCAGTCTATGGGCGCAATATGTATTAGACAATTTTGCAAGCGTATCAGAGGCTGTTGAAGCTTTAAAAAATGAGCCGTTCAACATCATAGCTCCTGTTCTTCCAAATGGTTTCCCCGCTAAGCTTCATCTTTCGATTTCCGATAAGACAGGGGATTCGGCTATTTTTGAATATGTAGATGGTAAGCAAGTGATTCACCATGGAAAACAATTTGTCGTTCAAACCAATTCTCCTACTTATGATAAACAGCTCGCTTTAAATTCATACTGGGAAGAAATCGGCGGGTTAACATTCTTGCCAGGTACTAATCGAGCAGCCGATCGTTTTGCACGAGCTTCTTTTTTAATCGGAGCTATTCCTAAGAAGAGCGATTCCCATTTTATCTCAGCCGTTCCACAGCAGAAATTCGTGAATCAAGCGGCCGCAAGTGTATTAAGTGTAGTTAGAAGTGTTAGCGTACCCTTAGGGATTACAACACCAGGCGAACCCAACATTGCCTCCACTTTATGGAGAACGGTAGCCAATCAACGCGATCTCGTTTATTTCTTTGATTCTTCAACCAGTCCTAACACATTCTGGGTAGATTTAAATGAAATCGACTTTAAAGAGGGTGCTTCTATAAAGAAGTTGGAACTAACGGGCGGTAAAGTTTATTCAGGAAATACTTCGAAACTCTTTATCGACGCAAAACCTTTTGCATTTTTACCTGCTAAATAAGTAAGAAATTTTTACCTTTGGAAGTATATTCCAAAGGTAAATATGGAAAAACTATCGCTTAGATTTTTGACTAAAACGACCTTCATCTAAACCTTCTTCACCTTCATCGTGTTCTTCTGCGTGAAATTGATCGTCAGATTCTTCTTCGTCTTCATCTTCGTGATCTTTGGGAGTGTGTCTTTGATCTAAGTGTCGATCTTCATCCTGACTGTGCTCTTGATTTGATCGATCACCTTTAAATCCTTGGTAACCTTCTTCATCATTACTTTGAAAATTTGGATTTTTAAAATCATCAAATTCCTGATTTCTTTTTTGAAATTGATCACCTTCATTATTCAAGCCTCTATTTGTTCTACGAGTTGATCCTTGATTTTGACTAGAATTTTCTTGATTGCTACGGCTGCCTGACGAGTTTCGATTCGATCCTTGACGATCTGAAGGTCCTCGACTTGATCTTTCGCCATAACCTCTGCTCGAACCTTCACCATATGATCCGCGGCTCGATCCTTGACGATCTGACGGGCCTCGACTTGGTCTTTCGCCATAACCTC
>JAGVJG010000010.1 GCA_020051235.1 Parachlamydiales bacterium
ACTTCGGTATATTCAGATGTGGCAGAAGGAGTAGTCGAAACAATTTGAATATCGTTTTTTCTTAAAAACTCAATCGTTTCATCCCCGGTTGCTTCAACAACGGGGATCGTAAAGAGTGTTCCTACTGAGCTTCGAACAACATTAGGATTAAAAATATCGGTGCATTTATCGACAACAATGACTCCATCAATTCCAACTGCGTCAGAAGAGCGTAATAAAGTTCCCAGGTTGCCCGGTTTTTCAATCGCTTCAGCCACTAGTAGGAATGGCGGCTTTTTAAGGGGAATGTCTTTAAGTGATTTTCTTTTAATTTTTGCGATAGCAAGCAAGCCATCCGGACGGTCGCGATAAGAAATTTTGTGAAAGACTTGTGAACTGGTTTCTAGTTTGCGAGGGCAAGCATCCAAAATCGTCGATTCATTGGTACCTAAAAATAGTTCGGGGCAATAAAAGAGCGTTTCAATTTCCACTCCCCCTTTTAAAGCACGTGTAAGCTCACGAAAGCCTTCGATCAAGAAAAGTTGATTGCGATCACGATCTCTTTTTTCTCTTAAATCTTGAGCGAGTTTAATTTTAGGATTTTTGAGACTTGTTATATCAACCATGAACCCACCTTGCGTATGTGCCGGTTGGAAGAGGCCGATCACCTTGAAGAATCATTTCTCCACTATCCACTTTTCCTTTAGGAAGTTGCTCTTTCAACAGACCTTCCATAATGATTGGGGTAAAGCCTGGGGTATGGCACGAAAATAAGACGAATGAAGCTTTTGGCTTTAATAACTTTGCGACAAGTTCAAGCAAGGGTTGTATTTCGGTTTCGATTTTGAATACTTCGCCTTTTGCACCTCGGCCAAAGCTTGGAGGATCTAAAATTATCGCGTCGTAGAAATGCTCGCGCTTCAGTTCTCTTCTTAAAAATCGCATTACATCTTCCACGATCCAACGGATGGGATGATTTTCAAGCTTATTTAACCTAGCATTATCTCTTGCCCAATCGACCATCCCTTTAGAAGCATCGAGGTGACAAACTTTTGCTCCCCCTTTTGCGGCGGCCATGGTGGATCCACCTGAATAAGCAAATAGATTTAAAACTTCCATTTGTGGATTTACCGTATTTTGAATCCAGGACCAAAAAGGAGACTGTTCAGGAAAAATGCCTAGATGACCAAAGTCGGTCGGAGAAAGTTTAAATTTAATTCCCGCTTCTTCAATTACCCATGAATCGGGAAGCTTCGTTTCGATTTGCCACTCTTTGGCCCCTTCACGTGTAAATCCTGCATCAAAAGTCCATTTATCGAGTTGCGGGCGCCAAACGGCTTGAGCGGCGGGTCTGGCAAGCGTTACACTTCCAAACTGTTCGAGTTTTTTGCCTTCGCCGCTATCTAAAAGTTTATACATGCGAAATATTATACAGATTAAGATAAAGCTCAGCCAGCAAACTATTGACCGCGCGTTCTATTATCAAACTTCTTGTAGACTTTCCCTCTAGTTTCCAGCTTTTAATTCCTTTGGGATGAGCAAGCGCGCACCAGATCGTTCCCACCGGCTTTTCAGCCGTTCCACCCGAGGGACCGGCAATACCCGTCACCGCAAGTGCATAATCGGTGTTAAGATTATCTCTTGCTCCCCTTGCCATCGCTTCCACTACCGCTTGAGAAACGGCACCTTCTTTTTTCAATAGATTAGCGTCCACATCTAATAAAAATTCTTTTAAATCATTAGAGTAGGCGACGACTCCCCCCATAAAATATTTAGAGCAATCGGGAAGTTGTGTGATTCTTGCGGAGAGTGATCCACCTGTACAAGATTCGGCCACACCGAGCGTCTTTTTTAACTCGATTAAACGATAATGAACAGCTTCTTCAATAGATCCTGAAGGACTTTCATAGTAATGATCTAGAAACTGGGCTTTTAATTTTTCAAACTCTTTGTCTACCTTTGTTTGATCATCGCTTGATAAAATGACATGTACTAATCCTGCTTGAGGATAGATACCCACATTTATGTCTTTCATATCCCGTAATGAAGGATCTATTTTTGACTCATAAATATTTAAAAAATTTAGTTTGCGACTGTAGAGCCTTGAACTTAGATTTTTTTGAGCAATATACGGAAGCACCCCTTCTTCAAACATCGCTTTCATTTCAGTTGGAACGCCGGGGAGACAAATTAAAGCTTTCTCTCCCTCTTCAAAAATGAGCCCGGGTGCAGATCCAATTTTATTGGGAATAATGATCGCTTTATCAGGAACTGTGGCTTGATTGGCAATGGCCGGTACAAATCGTTTAAATCTCTCCACAAGGTCGCTTTGCAACTTTTCGTCTAAGTGCTGAGGGGAATTAAAGTACTCAGCTGCGACATCCCGAGTTAAATCATCGACAGTAGGCCCAAGTCCTCCCGTAACAATAACTATTGAGGCCTCTTTCAACGCTTTATCAAAGGCATTTTTAATAATTAATTTGTCATCTCGAACCGCTTCTTGATAAAGAATTTTATAACCTTTTTCGTAAAGCGAGCGCGCCAAATAAGTTCCATTTGAATTTGGAACTTGTCCTGTTACGACTTCATTTCCGATGGCTAATATTACAATCATTTTTTTAATCAGTCTCTTTATCTGTTATTAACATAAAGATTTTATTCTATTTCTTAAATTTAAAAGGAATAAAAATGCCCAGCCCTATCAACGCTAATAATAGCTCCGTAACTAATCCTATTACCTCTAAACCTATAACTAAGCTTGAAGCCGTTGTATTGATTGCTGCTGTTGCTTTAGCTGCAGTATTAATCACCAATGCAATTATTGCATCGCCTATTACCCTTGGTATTTGCGTATTTGCAGGACTTGGTTTCTTAATTTTACTGACATCCGCTCAAATTCAAAAAATTCGTCAAAATCCTACGGGGTGCTGTTTATGATGGCATTAACATGGGATGATCAAGGGCCTATGAAAGGACATCTGTATGATAAACCGACGAGTGATATTGCTCCTAAAACTCATAGAAGTTTAAAAACAGATCCAAAAATCACAAAAGCTGAAAAAGTGGGCCTCATGAGTATAGCAGCATTTGCAGCGTATGCAGCTTGCATGGTAGCTTTTTCAATCGTTGCTTCACCTGTTATTTTAGTAGCTGCGGCAGGATTTGCGATCGGTTCTCTAGCTCTATTGGTAACTACAGGCTTCATCGATATAAGAGAGCATAATAAAATCCGATCTACCTAAATTTATGCCTCATACGAGGCATACCCCTTTTTCCTTCAGCCACGGGTGTTTATTCACCCAATCAAACGCGTTCTTATCAACTCTAATGCTTGATTGTATGATTTGATCGCCCCGTTTGAACTTGGCGGGAATGGTATTTTCTCTGAGATACTTTTGAATTTCTTTGAAGAGCGGATAGTTTCTTGCTTCCAGGTGCTTTCGGATTTCTCCGTTTTCATCTTCGTAAAGCTGAGGAAAACCAAATTGAATGCCCCAAGAAAGGGTGTCCGTTCCGAAAACATTTGATTTAACTTCTTCCTCGCCGAATGACATATAATGAGGCGTAATTTCAACAATCGCCTCTTTTGGTTTTATGCGATAACCCTGTTCGAAATCAATGGCATAAAGAGAATCATCGTTCAAAGTAAAAGCGTAGGCAAAATCGGGAAGTTTAGCTGCATTGCCTTGTTTCCAATCTGAAACATAGGGTGCATATTCAGGCACATTGGGTAGTGCCAATAAATCTTTTACATAACCTTTCAAAGGATAGATTTTTCCCAACTCAAATAGCTTCTCAAGATTTTCAGATAATACCTGAACATTGAGCCATTTCGAGGCTTGAAAAGGGGATCTTACTTTTTTCTCGACGTGAAGAGCAGCCATACGATTCCAATAAATATGGCGCTATCGGCCACGTTGAACACGGGATAGTGATAGCCCCAGAAAGTAAATTTGAACATGTCGATTACATGTCCATAAACGAAAAAATCTATGATATTGCCAAGTGCCCCGGCGATAACCAAAGTTAGACCGAAATCATTCTTGGGATTTGAGTAAAATAGCGCATAAAAAAGGATGGCTATTACTAAGAGAATACGAAAAACCATCAGGGCCATTTGATATTCCGCCCCAAGCCCCCAAGCCGCCCCTTTATTGGTGGCTAAAACCCAGGAAAAATCGATTCCTCCAAGAAAATTTTGAAAGAATCCGATTCCTCCATAGGGAAATATCGGTAAAGACTCATAAATATTAGGAAGATGCGTCTGAGTCCAATACTTAGTCAGGATATCAATAAATATGATGAAAAGGCCCAAAAAGAAGGGCCAGCAACGTACTTTCAGAGAAGTCCCTTCTCAAGTTGATCTTGAGCCTTGACCGTCATCGTTGCGTAAGGAATCGCATCGAGTCTTGCTCGTGGAATCTCATCCCCTGAAATATCGCAAACTCCGTAAGTGCCTTCTTCGATCTTTTCTAAGGCTCTATCAATTTGCTTTAATTGATTAAATTCTTTGGTCGTTAGCTCAAGGCTAATGCTGCGGTCAAAGTCGTCAGTCCCTTGATCAGCTTGGTGCTGGGAATAGCCTGCTGCTTCGTCTTGTTCTTTAACATCTGCAGTTGAGCCTTTTAGGGTTTTCGTCAATTGACCACGGAGCTCTAACAGTCTATTTTTGAATTTATCTATATCGGCCTTTTTTAGTGACATACGTTAGCCTCCTTCAAATCCTTCGGTTGTATTGCCGCGATCGCCTCTTCTAATTCTCGTATTTCTTTAAAACGTCGATAGACACAGGCGAAGCGAATATAGGCGATTGGGTCCAAAGCTTGCAAGTGCTGCATCACTATTTCCCCTAATTCTTGTGAATCTATAACTTTTAGCTGTCTTGTAAGCAAGTCATTTGCAATATCAGATCCGATCTGCATTAATTTTTCATGGCTGATCGTGGTATGTTGGCAAGCCGCTTCCATTCCTTTAATTAGCTTTTGTAAAAGAAATTCTTCATAACGGCCGTCCTTTTTAAGGACCTGAAGGGTCAAATCGACTGTCTCAAAAGTAGTAAAACGGCGTCCACATCCCAGGCATTCTCTACGTCTTTTGACTCCGTTTACCTCAGGGGCATCCCGGGAGTCTGTGACTTTTTGTTCCTCATTCTGGCAAAATGGACACTTCATGCTATAATAACAAGCGGTCAGTTGTTGATATAATTCATCTCTATACTCTATGATTCTTGGGATGTATTCCTTTAATTGCAACAAGGAATTATGGAGAATGAATGCCGACTATTCAACAGCTAATTCGTGAACCGCGCGTTCCAAAGAAGCGTCGTTCTAAGTCGCCTGCTATGCAAAAATGCCCCCAAAGACGGGGTGTATGCTTACAGGTGAAAACCAAGACTCCTAAGAAGCCAAACTCTGCGCTTCGTAAAGTAGCTTGGGTTCGCTTGTCTACCGGACAAGAAGTAATCGCCTATATCGGCGGTGAAGGTCACAATCTTCAAGAGCACTCAATCGTTCTTGTTAGAGGCGGTCGTGTAAAAGACTTGCCTGGGGTACGTTACCATATCGTACGTGGAACCTTAGACTGTGCGGCTGTTAAAGACCGTAAACAAAGTAGATCGAAGTACGGGGCTAAACGTCCTAAGTAATGCCAAGAGTTTTAGGATAGCTCTCTTGGCCCGCGACTTTGTCCTTCTATAAGAGGGATAAAATCACGTGCAGGAAGTGTAAACCACTTCCGGATGAAAAGTATTTCGATATCCGAAACGAAAAGACAATTTTAGAGGATATCATGTCGAGAAGAAGACGTGCTGTTAAAAGAGAATGCCCTCCTGACCCTGTTTTCGGGTCAGAGACCGTCGCTAAGTTTATTAACAAAGTGATGCTAAACGGGAAAAAATCGACTGCTCGTGGCATTGTATACAGAGCAATCGAAAAATTTGCTGGTAAAGTTAAAGCCGAAGATCCGCTCCAAGCTTTTGAGCAAGCATTAGAAAATGCGAAGCCTACGCTTGAAGTTAAATCCCGCCGTATCGGGGGAGCCACTTACCAAGTACCTATCGAAATTCCTGCTAATCGCAGAACTTCGATGGCAATGGGCTGGCTCATTAAACACTCGCGCGATAAAGCGGGTCGTTCAATGGAAGAAGGCTTAGCTCAAGAGCTAACCGACACATTTAATAACCAAGGCGCGACCGTCAAGAAAAAAGACGATACGCACCGTATGGCTGAAGCCAATAGAGCTTTTGCCCATTATAAATGGTAAGGCAGGTTAATAAATGACAAAAAGACCAGACAGCCAACCACTAGATAAAGTACGCAATATCGGTATCATGGCCCACATTGATGCCGGTAAAACGACAACAACTGAGCGTATTCTTTACTATACGGGTCGTGTTCATAAGATGGGTGAAGTGCACGAAGGTGCCGCTACCATGGACTGGATGGAACAAGAGCAAGAGCGTGGTATTACCATTACCTCTGCTGCGACCACCGTATTCTGGAAAGGTTCGACGATTCACATTATCGATACCCCAGGCCACGTTGACTTTACTATTGAAGTAGAAAGATCGCTTCGCGTTCTCGACGGCTCTGTTGCTGTATTCTGCTCCGTATCCGGCGTAGAACCTCAATCAGAAACCGTATGGCGCCAAGCTGATAAATACGGCGTACCTCGTATCTGTTTCGTCAACAAGATGGACAGAACCGGCGCTGACTTCTTTGATGCAGTCAAGACAATGCGCGAAAAACTACACGCGAATGCAATTCCTGTTCACTGCCCTATCGGCGCTGAATCGGACTTCAAAGGCATGGTTGACCTCGTGAAAATGAAGGCATACTTCTTCCACGACGAAACCCTCGGTGCAGACTGGGAAGAAGCAGACATTCCTGCTGACATGCTCGAGAAGTGCAAAAAGATGCGCATGGAGCTTTTAGAAGAACTTGCAACTGTGGACGATTCAAACGATGCGTTCATGACGAAAGTTCTCGAAAACCCAGACTCCCTTACTGTTGATGAAATTAATACGGTTATTAGAAAAGCCGTTATTGGGAACAAGTTTAATCCTGTTCTCTGCGGATCCGCTTTCAAAAACAAAGGGGTTCAACAGCTTCTTGATGCCGTTGTAAATTGGATGCCATCCCCACTTGATCGTGGTGCGATTAAAGCTCACGAGCTTGATACCGATAAGGAAATCATGCTCCAGCCATCCGACGACCAACCTCTCGCGGCGCTTGCATTTAAGATTATGACCGATCCTTATGTCGGTAAACTCACTTTCGTTAGAATTTATAGCGGTACCCTTTTAAAAGGAACGACCCTTTACAACACAACGAAAGATTCGAAAGAAAGAGTTTCCCGTCTTCTCGAAATGCACGCTAACAAACGTGAAGAGAAAGATGCCTTCTATACCGGAGACATCGCGGCTTGCATCGGTGTGAAAAACGCGACTACAGGGGACACCCTTTGCTCGCCTGATCATCCGATTCTCTTAGAGAAAATGGAATTCCCAGAGCCTGTTATTTCGATGGCGATTGAACCAAAATCGAAAGGCGATCGTGAAAAACTCGCGATGGCGCTCTCGGCTTTATCGAATGAAGATCCTACTTTCCGCGTTTTTACAAACGAAGAAACAGGCCAAACGATTATCGCCGGTATGGGCGAGCTTCACCTTGAAATTCTTCACGATCGTATGAAGCGTGAATTCAACGTAGAAGCAAGCGTAGGTAAACCTCAAGTATCTTATAAAGAAACAATCACTATCCCAGCTGAAGCGAAAACAAAATTCGTTAAGCAATCGGGCGGTCGCGGTCAATATGCTCACGTTGAGATTGAGATCGAACCGAACGAAAAAGGTAAAGGAAACGAAGTCGTTTCTAAGGTTGTCGGGGGATCCATTCCTAAGGAATACATTCCTGCCGTTATCAATGGTATTGAAGAAGGACTACAAACCGGTGTTCTCGCTGGTTATTCACTTGTCGACGTTAAGGTTGCGATTACTTATGGATCGTACCACGAAGTTGACTCTAACGAGATGGCGTTTAAGATCTGCGGATCGATGGCGCTAAAAGAGGCGGCTCGCAAAGCGAAGCCTATCTTGCTCGAACCGATCATGAAAGTGGACGTCACTACCCCAGAGCATTGCATCGGGGATGTGATTGGCGACTTGAACCGCCGACGCGGTCAGATCATTGGTCAAGACAATCATAAAGGGGCAGTCATCGTTCACGCTGAAGTGCCTTTAAGTGAGATGTTCGGCTATTCGACGACGCTTAGATCGCTTTCGTCGGGTCGTGCGACCTATGTGATGGAGCCTTCGCACTTCGAAAAAGTGCCGGCGAAAATTCAAGAAGAAATCTGTAAGAAGTAAGGTTTTTTGTAATTTATGGCTAAACAAGAAAAAGCACCGAAACCGGAAAAGAGCCCCAAAGCGGCAGCTCCTAAAATCCGTATTCGTCTTAAAAGTTATGATCAGCGTCTTCTCGACAGAGCGACGCTTGATATCGTTGAAACCGCAAAAAGAACGGGCGCCCAAGTGGTTGGCCCGATCCCGTTGCCGTCGCTTATTGAAAAGTATACCGTCCTCAGATCGCCTAACGTGGATAAAAAATCACGTGAGCAGTTTGAAGTGCGTACACATAAGCGGCTCCTCGATTTGAAACAACCGACCGCAAAGACAATTGATGCTCTTAAAGAGCTTCAAGTCCCATCCGGCGTTGATATCAAATTGAAAGCATAGAAGTTTCATTTCCCAGGGGAGGCGAACAGCCTCCCCTTTATTCATCTAAAATTCCGATTTCCCCGTGCCCGTGCCCGCGTGCGTGCCCGTGCCCGATTCCCGTTAAACATTGGAAGTACCGCTATAAAAATATAAGGGTTAATTCTATCTAATCGTCACCGATTGCATTAGATTTTTACTCGAGAGTCGTCAAAAAATGCTGACGCATTTTCCGACTAATAAACTTGTCGGGGCTCTGCCCCCGCACCCCGGCCATTTCTGACGTGCCCAAATCGCGTATAGCGCCAAAGGGCTCTCGCTCGAATGTGCTAAAGCACACCCATCGCTCGCATCCGCAATTTTGGCTACGCCATAAATGGCTCGGTGGCGCCCTGTAGGGGCGCTTGAAACCCGCCCTTGGAGGGCGGTATACAATTAGCCGAATTTACGCTCGCCTCCGGCGAGGGCGGCAGGTGGCCTGCCGCACGGAATTTCTCACTGTCCTCGTTCTACCTCTGTGTTCTCTGTGCCTCTGTGGTAAAAAATTACTTCTTCCAGAATAGTTCGTAGAGCGAGTCTTTGCCGCTGCGTTCGGCGAGTTCGATGAAAGCAAAGAATGGGATGAAGACGAAGAACATGACGGCGATGCGGCCGAATACTTCGTAGAATCCCCCTTCGAGGAATTTCTGGATCGTTTGTTGGTAAGAGTGTCCCATGAAATAGCCTTCGACGAATTTTTCGATGACGATGGTCACGAGAACAAAGAGGCAGAATAGGAGGGCTTTATAGAGGCTGGTGAGGAGGAGGGGTTTGTTTTTCAATCTGTCGCCGATGTGAAAACGCTGGCCTAGGAGGATGGTTTTGGAAAGGATCAGTGCTTGGATAAGGGCCATGCTATAGGTAACAGAACCGAGGTGATACTCTTTCAAGATAAGGCCCCGATAGAATGTGAAAACGAGAAAAAAGGAGGAGAGAAAAATAAAGTAGGACGCAAATAAGGTAAGCTCGCGTTTCATATCCTTTTTCCATATCATAATCCAAAGTTATGGAAGACGAAAATTTTGATAAGATTGATTTTTCGAAAGAGCGTTTCGAGGGAAATTATTTAGAATGTAAGTTTGTGAAGTGCAATTTTTCTCAGACGAATTGGACGGATGTCCAGTTCAATCAGTGCAAGTTTTTCGATTGTACTCTAAATCTGACGAAGCTGGAGAGAACACGGCTAAATGGCGTTCATTTTGAAAGATGCAAGTTAGTAGGAATGCAATTTTATAAATGCGAAGAGAAGTTTTTGTCGCTGTCATTTAAAGAGTCGATTTTAGAATGTTGCGATTTTGCCGATATGACAGTTAAAAAAAGTTTATTTTTGAGCTGCAAGGTGTATGAGTGCCTTTTCAAGCAGGTTAATTTGAGTGAAAGTAAATTTAACGGGTGTGATTTAAAAAAGTCGACTTTTCATCAGTGCGATTTAAGTAAATGTGACTTTACAGATGCCATCAACTATTTCATTGATCCAAGAACGAATATAATAAAAAAAGCGCGCTTTAGCATGCCTGAAGCAGTAAAATTGCTAGAAAGTTTTGATATCGTTTTAAGTTGATTTTTTCCAGATACGACCATCGATAATCGTTCTAAAATTATCTTGAGCCGCATATTCTGCATGCATCATATAATCGCCATTTTCTTGAAGTTCATAGACTTCAATCCCTTGAAATATTTCGGTCGAGCGAATTTCCCATGCGATCTTATTATTATCAATAACCCCTTTACCAAGGGATTTACCCAGAACTTCATTATGAAGAGAAACAGAAAAAGTTGTATTTGTAAGCGGAGTAAAGACGTAATTATTTATAATCTTGTCTTCTTGCCCGTGCATCTCAACTTCTTGAGTCCAAACATGGATATTCGGATCCTCTTGATGTAGATAAGTCCAACGAGTAAATACGCGAACATGATCAGGGGAAGCTGAAAAAGTAACTTTTCCTTCGCCTATCCAGAGTCCGGGTTTATAAAAGAAATCCATCAAAACATAAACCTTCTAGCATAAATACTTTGCAAAATACCAAGGGCCATCATGGTAGAGAATACTGAAGAGCCCCCATAGGTGACAAGCACTAACGGCACCCCTGTAATAGGAAGCACTCCGATCATCATCCCAATATTAATAATTATATGCATAGCGAGCAAGATTGTCACCCCCGCTCCCAGAAGCCTTCCAAATAAGTCTTTTGCGACAACGGTAACCTGAAAACTGCAGTATAATAACCCATAAAATAGGGCGATAAGAAAGGCAAGGCCCAGGAACCCGAACTCTTCACCAAAAGCAGGAAATACGGAATCGGTAAAGGCGGCAGGAAGCCACCCACCCCCACTAAACTCAGATTTTCTAAAGCCCGCTCCCGTTATGCCTCCTACAGCAATGGCAATTTGGGCGGCTTTTTGATGATGAGTGTTAGGGTCAAGGCGATCAAATTGGTATTCCTTCAAAAAGAGGGTCGCATAAGGTTTAATTTCTTCGTGAGAAACAACACCTAAAAAAATGATGGCAACACACAAAAGCGAAAGAATTCCAAGCGTGCTCATCACTTTCATGACACCCTTATGAAATCCGCCGATATAAAACATGGTCAACGTAATCGGAAAGAGAACCAGCGCGGTACCTAAATCGGGCTGTTTTAAAATAAGAATAAAGGGAATTCCAACAATTAAAAGGCCACCCAGCGCGGTTTTTAAGGAACTTGAATGGGCTTTATTTCGCTCTAAATACCAACTGAGGGTGATCACGACAATTAACTTAGCAAATTCAGAAGGTTGAAAATTAAATCCAATAAACGGAATTCGATACCACCGATGGACACGTTGAATGGCATCGGTAAAAAAAAGTCCGAGCAAGCTTATGATCATTAAGGCATATAATATCCAAGTCCACTCTCTCAATTTGTTATAGTCGATAAAAGCAAATAGAAGAAAAACGCCCCAGCCAATAATAAAAGCTTTGATTTGATGGACGACGCTACTTGTAATTAAAGGATCATCAATCTCTTTCATGCTCATTCCTGAAATGGTAATTAAACTTACCAACATCAAGACAAACATAATTAAGATGACCCGTAAATCCATGCGGGCAAACAGTCGCGTCATAAATTCTTATCGTTAAAAATTCTATTTATAAAATATCCTATCGCCATGTTTGAGATAAAGAAGCTTCACTTTAAAACAACAACTTCTACCCAAGATGAAGCTTTAAAGCAGCTTCCCCTCCCTGAAAATACGCTTCTTGTCGTTACGGCGGACTATCAAACGGACGGAAGAGGACGTTTTAAAAGAAAATGGATTGCAGAGCCCGGAACTTCTCTTTTAGTCACTTTTGTGTTCAAAACAAAAGACCCTTATTCCCTAACCCAACTTTTAGCCGTAATACTTGCCATTCTTTTAGAAAAAAAGGGATTTCGCCCTCAAATTAAATGGCCTAACGACCTTCTTATAAATGGAAAAAAGCTTGGGGGGATCTTAGCCGAATTAAAAGACGATACAATTCTTTTAGGACTTGGATTGAATATTAATCAAGATGAGATGGATATCAATCGGCCCGCTACTTCTTTAAGGATCGAGGGGGAAAAGACGTACGAAGCTCAACAGATTCTAGAAGAGTTAATCATCAGTTTTAATGAATCCTTAGAATTATATTCCTCACAATCAATAATACCCTTTTTATCTCTTTATAAGCGATTTTTAGCCCATAAGCCCGGCGAGTCTATAACAATTGATAATAAGCAACTTACGTTTGAACAAATCAATAATGACGGCTCCTTAACTGCCTCGGGACGACGTTTTTATTCTGGCGATATCACTTACTAATATATAATTGAATTATGCGAGCATTTTTAACGGGTGCTACCGGTTGCCTAGGCCATTGCCTTCTTGTTGAACTCATCAATCAAGGCTGGGAAGTAATTGTTGCTCATCGTCGTACGTCTGATCTTTCTCGTTTAAGTCATCTAAACGGCAAATTTCAAACTTATGAACTGAAGAATGAAATCAAACTTCCGCTCGGTATTGATGCTGTTTTTCACGTAGCAGGAAATACCTCTCATTACAACCCGAATAAAAAAGCCTTAGACATACAGTATGCAGACAACGTTCTTTTAACGGAAAAGTTGGCTCAAGCTGCTTTAGAAAGTAACGTAAAAAGATTTATTCATATTTCTACCGGGGCTACGCGCTTTTATCGATTTGGCGATGTAAAAATGGCTCAATCCATTAAAAATTCTTACATACGCACAAAACGATTAGCCGAACTTAAGCTTTACGAAGCAATGAAAAAAGGCTTAGATATTGTAATCCTCTCCCCGTTCGTTCTGATTGGTCCTTACGATTATGTAAATTACTCACAAATTTTTACAGGCATTGCAAATCAAAGCCTGCATCTTGCGTTACCGGCAGAAATTGATTTTAGCGACACTGAAGAAACAGCAAAAGCTTGTATAAATGCCTTTCACAAGGGGAAATCCTTTGAGAATTATTTATTAGGGGGCCATCATAAAACGTGGATTTCCCTCTACGAAATGATAGCGGCAGAATTAAACGTTCCTTTAAAAGCAAGCCCAGCCCCCTTACCACTCGTTAAAGTTAAAGCCCTCATTGATGAATCATGGGCTCGGATATCAGGGAAAAAACCTGAAGTTACTTTTGATTTAGTCCGCATGCTCGGATATGAACCGGAAATACCCTATCAAGAACGATTAAAATCAGAGAAAGAAATAGATTATTTTATTCCCCCTCTTGAGCAATCGGTAAAATCTTGTGCAAACTGGATGAAATCGGTTGGTTTAATTAAGTAAAATCCACATTGGGGGTAACTTTAATTGTAGGATGGACTTTCGCGCGAAGCACTTGCTGAATATAATTAAGGGTCGTTCCGATAGAAGAATAGCAAGAAGTACAGCTACCCGAATAAGTAATCACCACTTCTTTTCCTTCAATTAAGTTAATGACTTCTACTCCACCGGCATCCATTGCTATATAAGGGCGAATATCCCGATCTAGCACTTCTTCAATAAGCGAGAGCTTTTGTTTAAGAGGAAAATCAAACCAACCGGGAATTCCATTTTCAAGCACTTCTCCAAATTCTTGGGGTTTCGGCATTGAAATATAGCCGGAAGGTAAAGGTAGATCCATGCATTGTTCTGCACAATCTTCAATCGCGCTGATAATTAACGATAAGTGTGGGATCGTTTCTTTTGGAAAAGCCGGATCCGTTTCTTTATCACGTAAACTTTTATCAATCAGCTCAGAGGTGATTCTTCTTGCCTGATCGTAGTTTTTGCCCACGATAATATCGCAGGCGGCATCGGCGCCACCAATAAGCGCACTTTGTCCAAAGACTTGAAAACGGGCATCGACAACGCCCCCATCTTCTTTATCGACGAGCCAATAAAAACGGATAAAATTACCGTCTTCCTTTCTGCCTTCTTTACCCGTTACAAGACGTAAATTTTTTTGATCCGCTTCTTCTTTCGAAAAAACTCCAATCGATCGTGGATTTAAAATTTTTGCCGTTAATTTTTTGCTGTAACGACTCCAAGGAAAGCTTAAAGTTAGAGTATTCATAGAGCCGCCGTTAATTTTTTTATCTCTTTCACGTTTTTTTCTATTAAGATCAAAGCTCGATCAATTTCATCTTCTGTCGTTTCTCGAGAGAGAGCAAAAGAAATCGCTGTTAATCCTTCTTCTTCTTTTAGTCCAAGCGCTTTCACCACGAGACCGATTTCTTGTAGATTTCCTCCTCCAATGGATGCGTAGCAATTATCACGGTTTAATCTAAACAGCAACGCTTCATTTGCCACATTTTCAAAACTCACGGCTGTTATATGAGGGAGCCTGTGCGTTTGATCAAATAAAACTTTTCCACCGATCGCTTTGAGACCTTTTTCAAACTCGCCTTTAAGCCTAGCAATCTCCGTCGACATAAAATCCGTTGCTTCATGCGCTTCACGAAGGGCATCCGAAAAACCAACTAAAGTAGCTACATCGAGCGGTGCACCGCGATGCCCACCCTGATCAAGCCCTCCCGTAATAAAGGGAGCCATTTTTTCACCCTTTTTAACCCAAAGAAGCCCGCTAGATTTAGGCGCATGAACAAGTCCACCGTCTAAAGTGATATAATCGGCACCTAATTCATGTAGATCGAGTGAGAGCTTTCCAAATGCATGGCTAATATCTAAATGAATTTTGATTCCGCGTTCTTTTAAAATGGGTAAAATTTCTGCCATTTCAACGAGAGTGCCTGTTAAACCATTTCCTAAAGATAAAGAGATAAAAGCGGTTCTTGGAGTAATTGCATCGATGATTGATTGCTTATCAACTGTAACCATCGATCCAACTGCACCGATTTTTTCAAGCCGATTGATCGACATGATGGCAGGCGCTTCATCACTTTTTCCCACCATAAAATGGTTTTTACCGGTCGATAACGTTAAATCAAAATAAGCATTCAGAATGACTTGATTTACGGCTTCTGCGCCCGATGAGCAGAAAATGATTAAATCTTCGGGATCGGCTTTTAAACTGCTGTAAAGTTGCTGATAGCTATTTTTTATGGCCTTTTCAAGTTCTTGTCCCGCTTCATGGGGTTGGGCAAAAACACCCCATTTTTCCTGATAAAAAGGAGTCATCTTGCTCACACTTAAGCCAAAGGGCTTTGTCGCGTGGGCGTTATCTAAGTAAATCGAATTTTTGAGTATCATAAATGCGGGGTTCGCCTGTCGCGAGTTCTAAATTTAAAACTTCTTCCTCTGTGAGCTTTTCGATATGCATGACAATCGACCTTAAGGAATTGCCGTGAGCCACAATTAGAACATTTTTTCCAGCTTTTAATAGAGGAACGATATGGGTATTAAAATAGGGCAATGTTCTTTCAGCACACATCTTTAAGCTCTCTCCACCGGGAGGAGGAACATCATAGCTTCTTCTCCATATATGAACCTGCTCTTTTCCGAAGCGGGCGCGTGCTTCATCTTTATTTAGCCCTTGAAGCTCTCCATACATACGTTCATTTAACTGCCACGCTTGAAAGGAAGGGATTAAATTTTCTAACGAACTTTTGTCATATACTTTAGACCAGGTTTCTTGTTGCGGATTATCGGGGTGAATACAAACGGGCACCTTTCCTGATTTAAACTCCGTAGCTGCAAGAACGGCCGTCTCTTTGGCTCTTATCAAAGTGGAAGTGTAAATGATGTCCACTGGGATATCGGATATTTTTTTGCCGGCTTGAAAAGCCTCTTCTATCCCCTTTTTTGACAAAGGAATATCGACCCAGCCGGTAAAAAGATTCAAATCGTTCCAAAGAGAAGCGCCATGTCTAAGAAGAATCAGTTGAGCCATAAACCCCAATAAAATATAACTCTATGTCTTAAGGATACCCTATTATGCTCACTATCCTCAATCTTTTTGGCAGATCCCCTTTTTCTCCATTGATGGCTCATATGGAGAAGGTTAAGGAATGTGTCGAACTACTTCCCAGCCTTTTTGAGGCTGTTAAAGAGGGAAGACAAGACGAAGTCGAGAAAATTGCCGACAAAATTGGCGATCTCGAACATAAAGCCGATCTCGGCAAAAATGATATTAGAAATCATTTGCCTAAGAGTCTGTTTTTAGCAGTAGACCGATCTCATCTTCTTGAAATTTTATCTATACAAGATTCGATTGCGGATAAGACGGAAGACATTGCGGTTTTATGCACTTTAAAAAAACTTCCCTTCGAAATCTCTTTTGCAAGCGATTATGAACATTTTTTGAAAAAGAACATTGAAGCTTTCACCCGAGCTCATGATATTATTAAAGAATTGCACGAACTTTTAGAAAGTTCATTCGGTGGAGTAGAAGCCGAAAAAGTCAATGTCATGGTCGAAGAAGTGGCATTCTTAGAGCACGAAGTCGACCTGTTACAGACCAAGCTATTAAGAGATTTATTTCAATGCGAAGACAAGATGAGCTATAGCACCTTTAATATCTGGCAAAAAATATTCGAGCTTACAGCTTCCTTGTCTAATCTTTCCGAAAAGCTCGCCTATCGCGTGCGGATGAATCTGGAGCTTAATAGATGATTGGACCCGAATGGCTCTTTTTCCTTTGTATAGCCGCCGGCTTATACATGGCATGGAGCATTGGGGCCAACGACGTTGCAAATGCCATGGGCACCTCCGTCGGATCAGGTGCACTTACCCTCGTTCAAGCGGTCGTCATTGCTGCCGTTTTAGAATTTGCCGGAGCTTATTTCTTTGGAAGTCACGTTTCTGAAACCGTTCAAAGAGGCATTGTAGATCCCGATTTTTTTGCGGATCGTCCCCTCGATTTGGCTTACGGGATGCTCGCGTCGTTGATTGGTGTGGGCATTTGGCTACAATTAGCCACTTATTTTGGATGGCCTGTATCTACAACCCACTCCATTGTCGGTGCATTAGTCGGTTTTGGTGCGATAGTTGGGGGACTTGACGCAATTTTATGGGACAATGTAGCTCTCATCGTTTCAAGTTGGCTTATCTCTCCCCTCATCGGCGGAATACTGGGCTTTTTGATCTTTTCTTGGCTGAGAAACACGCTTCTTTATCGTACTCATCCGCTAGAAGTAACAAAAAAGGTCATGCCTTTTATTGTTTTTGGTGTCGTATCCGTGCTCGCTCTCTTTTTACTGGTAGATGGTTTAAAGAATTTAAAACTTGCATTTTCATTTTTTGAATGTGTCTTAATCGCCACTTTAATCGGTGCGGTAGCAGGCTATTTTTCAACTCATTTAGCTAAACGCTATGTCGTCGATACCGCTCCAAAACCGGAGAGCTTTTCTCCCGAAATGTTTGTGGCGCTTGAAAAGGCCCGTAAACAACTGATTCAGGTAAAAGCAGAAGGCGCGCCTGCCTTTCAATTAAATTCGATTATTCAGGAAATCGAAGCGTTAAAAAAATCGCTTTCTCATCCGGAGGATTTTGAAGGGATTAAACAAGAGTTTCGCATCATCGAAAAAATGTTCGGTTCACTTCAACTTCTATCTGCCTGCTTAATGGCGTTTGCACACGGTGCAAACGATGTTGCGAATGCGATTGGTCCCTTAGCTGCTGCAACCGATATTATAAAAACGGGAACCGTCGCTTTAAATAATGAAATTCCTTCCTGGATTTTGGCTCTTGGTGGTTTTGGTATTGTTTTGGGTCTTGCCACATGGGGTTGGCGTGTTATTGAAACGATCGGAAAAAAACTAA
>JAGVJG010000024.1 GCA_020051235.1 Parachlamydiales bacterium
AGTTTAACGGGAATCGGGCACGGGCACGCACGCGGGCACGGGCACGGGAAGTAATGTCGGGCACAGGAAATTAATTTAGTGGGACGAGTTTCTTATCAGATAACTGGAACTGTTTGGCGCAGAGTTTGGCAAGCTGGGGATCGTGAGTCACGATAATACATGCCTTATTTTCGCTTCTTGCGAAGTCGAGCAAGAGTTGATGGATGCTATCGGCATTAGCCTTATCTAAGTTGCCAGAGGGTTCATCGGCCAAGATAAGGTCAGGGTTCATTAAAAATGCACGAGCGATGGCGACTCTTTGTTTTTCTCCGCCCGATAGCAGTTTCGCGCTTTGAGTTTGTCTATCTTTTAATCCGACTTTTTCAAGGAGTTGAAGGGCGCGGGTATGATAGGGCGATCCGGCCTTTGTGGATTCGCGGGCAATCGCTGCCGGCATCAATACATTTTCTAAGACGGTGTAGTCTTCAAGAAGATGAAACTGTTGGAAGATAAAACCGAGGTGCTTATTTCGAAGAGAATGATTTTGATAGGTGGCTTTTTTCCCTAATAATTCTATTTCGCCGCTATTCGGAGTATCGAGTAGGCCGAGTAGATGAAGAAGCGTACTTTTCCCTTCACCGGATCTTCCAACAATAGCAACCGATTCGCTAGGATGAATTTCAAGATCGAGATCTTCAAATAAAGTCAGATCTCCAAACTTCTTTGTAAGCTTTTTGCAAGAAAGAAGCGTCATGATCTTAATATCTCCGCCGGTTTTAGACGGCTTGCTTTATAAGCCGGAATTAAACCCGATAACATCGAAATTAACACAGTAGCCCCGATAACAAAACGAAGCGCTTCACCCGAAATTTCATGAGGCAGTTCGTTGCCGAAAAAGAGGGGATTGAAAGCATTGAATCCTTGCACCCGACTAATCAGATGGATCAACGTATCAATATTATGGATCGTTAAAACAGCAGCAACAACTCCAATCAAACTTCCAATAAGGCCCATTAACGTTCCGGAAATTCCGAATATAGAGGCAATGGTAAAGGAAGAGGCGCCCATCGAACGTAAAATGCCAATCTCTGTTTTCTTATCGTTAACCAAAATGATTAGCATCGAAATGATGTTTGAGCAGGCAACAATGATGATGACGGTTGCGATCAGTGAGAAGATGTTTTTTTCGCTATGTAATTGTTGAATGAGATCGCGTGTATATTCAAATTCACGATACGTTTCAATTTTGTAATAATTAGATAAGCCTCGATCAGCAAACGCTTTTTCAAGTTGGCTCTTAATTTTATCGGTTTGGCCTAAGTTCTCAAAACGGATATTGAAACCTTCTGTACCTTCCGCTTCATCTTGATGCTGCGAAGAACGAATTAAACGTGTTAACGAAGGATTTGCCACCACAAGCTTGCCGCCGACCGGTATAATGCCGGGATCATAAAAACCTTTAACGACTACAGGGCTTCTCATTTCTTGCATCGCACTTGCGCTTGGAGCAAAGAAGGCAACAACGCCTTTATCGCCTATTTTTACTCCTGCTTCTTTAAACGCTTTTGGGAGTAAAATTTCTTTAGAAGATAGATTTGAGACCGGTTCTAATAAAACTTTTTGTAGTGAGTTATTTTGTGGATCGAAATTGGTGACATAAATGGCTTGTGATAGCGTCGATTGCATATCACCGCGTGTTAGTGTCAGCTTTAGATTTGCGGCCGTCAGTTCAAAAAGAGAGGAGGTGATGCCGGGAATAGAATCGATGGCTTCTTTTGCAAGAGAAGCGATAGCGAGCTTTTCACTCTTTGGAAAATCGTCAGGAAGTTTTTCGTCTTCATCAGGATTATATGGATCAGTATTAGAAGTTTCTAGCTTCTCTGCGAGACTTTTAGTGCTATAATTGGAATTGGAAGAATAGCTGTCGATACGATGATAGTAGCTATTGTAATACGCTTCATTGGGTGTAACGCGAATAGGGGAGGCGAGCGTCACCATTTTGCTGACCCATATTTTCTCAAGACCGTTGGTAACTGAGAAAAATACAAGTATGAGCCAGACGACTAGAGCAATAACGAAGGTGGAGATGAGGCTGATAATTGAGACTGAAAGTTGCTTTTTTCTGGGAAGTAAATATTTTAAAGCAACTTTCAGTTCGAGCATTTATTTCGTTTCTTTGTATTCAACGTGCTTACGAAGTTTTGGGCAAAACTTTCTAAGCGTAATACGGTCTGGTGTATTCGTTTTATTCTTTTCTGTATAGACATAGCTGCTGGATTCAGCGCATTTTAATTTAATTTTTTCCCGTTTCTTGGCCATGGTATTCTCCGATAATGAGTGATATTTTACATTCTCGAGGGATTAAGAACAAGAGGCAGCGTAGCGACTGCAGGAAGATCAAATGGGTCGGACTTTCCTTGATATTTATGATATCCAAGACCTGCAATCATGGCTGCATTATCTAAAGTTAATTCTTGACGAGGATAGTAAACGTTAAATGATTCTAAGTATTTTCTTAACGCCTTGGATTGAGTAACCCCTCCTCCAATCAAAATGGAAGAAAGCGAATAAGTATCTAAGGCTTTTTCAATTTTTTTCTTAACATCGTTAAAAGCGGCATGCTGAAAGGAGGCGGCTATATCTCTTTTATGCTGGTCGGTGAGAGGATCGATTTTTTGAAGGGTATAAAGAACCGCAGTTTTAAGACCGCTAAAAGAAAATGAAAGAGGGGAGCCTTTAACTTGACCACCTTTAAAGGGATAAACGACTTCGCCTGTCAAAGCCAGCTTCTCAATAATGGGGCCACCGGGATAAGGAAGGCCCATCATCTTGGCGCATTTATCAAAGGCTTCACCGATTGCGTCATCAACGGTTTCACCAATAATCTCATATTCGCCTAAGCTTTTGATCAGAGCAAGTGTCGTATGGCCCCCGGATAAAATAACGCCAAGGGCGGGAAGTTGGATGGGTGTGTCTGTTGACATGAGGCTTGCGTATAGATGGGCTTCGATGTGATTTACACCCACGAAGGGGATTTTTGCCGCATAGCTCAATGCCTTGGCCGCATTGAGTCCAATCATTAAGGCGCCAATTAATCCAGGGCCTCTTGCGACGGAGATCAAATCAATGTCTGATAATGTACATTTAGCATCAGAGAGGGCCTGTTCAATAACCGGCATAATGAGGTCGACATGTCGTCTACAAGCGAGTTCCGGAACGACGCCCCCATAAGTCTTATGTAAGTCCATCTGGGAGCTGACGACATTTGAGAGAATGGTTTTGCCATCGGCTACAACACTTGCGGCCGACTCATCACAGGTAGATTCAATTCCTAAAACTCTCATGACGAAGAGTTTATCATAGAAGCGGCTCGGTCATCAAGGATGAGGTTTACTTGAGTAGGGAGTTTTAAGGCTCTTTGAATAGGATATTTGGTATAGTCGTAGGGACTATCAATAACTGTTTTTAAAATCTCTGCTTTATCTTCACCTAAAACATAAATATTTAGACGATCCGTTTGCTCGAGCTCTTCATAAGTAAAAGTTATTCTCCATACTTCCTTTTCAGGGAGGTAATTTGCTACCACTCTATCGCCTTGTGTATTTAAACCGTGAGTTTGCGGGAATAAGGAGGCAATGTGGGCATCATTACCCATGCCGAGCATGATTAGATCAAAACGTTCGGGAAGCGTCTCTTCATATTTTGAGGCCGCCTCATCAATTTTGCCGCCTTTATACATGGCATGAATCTGACGCGGTAAGACTAGGTTTTTAAAACCCGCTTCCCAAGCCATTTTAAAATTACTTTGTGGATCGTTAATAGGCACCACTCTTTCGTCGCTGAAATAGAGTTCTACTTTGGACCAATCTAAATCTTGTTTCTTGAATTTTTGATAGATCGCTTTAGGCGTTGAGCCTCCTGAAAGGGCGATATAGGCTCGACCTTTTGTTTCGATCGCAACTCTTGCGCAATCAAGCCAATCTTTAACGGCAAAATCTAGGGTTTTATCTTTTGAGCCGGGAATGATAGTGGTATATGTCATTGGGAAAGCCTTGATAACATTTGAAAATAGTCAGGAGATATGCCTTCGAAGAAAATCTCTCTCCAAAAGCGAAAGCCCCTCTGTATGCTTCCAAGAGGCATATTTTGAGGCATTTGGCAAAAAGATTCAAACTCGACGTGAGTGATGCAATTCAGATCTTTTCGATCAAAATGGATATGAGTTCCATTAGGCCCGTCTATCATAACGGATAAAATATCACCCGCACGTCCGATAGGGCTTTTTTGCCCTGACAACTTAATGATATTTGAGTTTTTGAAATGAATTTTTGATTCAAGCCATGCTTTAAAATAAAGCGCTTGAATTTCGGGGTGTGGCAGACCCGCGGCAACCTGATCGTTATATTTAATTTCTACGCTTGTGGAGTTGGCTAGAGCTCCCAATTCTTCTTTAGTGTCAATCGTGCGTGTAAAAACATTGCGCCATCCGCTTAGTGCAGTCCAGTTTACATCGCGAATTTTGGAATCGTGTTTTTCAAGGAGTCGTTTTGCAAAATTCTTAATGTTATGCACGCAGACAGAATCAAAAACCAATCGATTGATGTAAGGGTAAATGGTGGGAAGAATTTTATTTTCGATGGTGGGATCTTCTCCCCATAATGCAAAGATGGGAATATCTGGAATTAAAAGCGGTAATATTAAAAAGGGCGCTTTTTCTTGTTCTCCCTCAGATAAAGAAATTTCAATCCAATCGCATGGAACTTTATTTTTAACATCCGCATGGACCTCAAAGCGGGCTTGATTTCCATTGATAATGATGAAAACTATTCGTGCAGGAAACTTATCGGTCAGTTTACTTAAAAGACCTTTAATATATTCTGCGCGATCTTTGTTCGAGGCATAAACGATTAAATTAAAAAGGGCATATCGATTTACAATTCCTTTTTCTGAAAATTGTTTTTCGAGTTCCTTTTCGATTTTTGATGGATCAGTGATTACGGTCATAGTAATCTCCAGCTTATCTCGTCGCCTGTTAAATCATCCGCACTCTTTGGCCCCCATGTGCCGGATGGGTAGTTAGGGAATGTAGGATTCGCTTCATGTTTCCAAGCTTCTAAAACAGGAGAGAATAGTCTCCATGAAGAAATGACTTCATCATCTCTTGCAAATAAGGTTGTATCACCCGCCATACAGTCTAATATCAATCGTTCATAGGCTTCAGGTGGTGTTGATCCGAAGTAACTATTGTATCTGAAATCCATCTTAACGGGTTGAATCAGCGTGTTTAACCCGGGAACTTTGCAATTCATTTTTAAGGAAATACCTTCATCGGGTTGTATGCGAATGACAAGGATATTCGACTCTAAACGATTGCTTGGGCTTTGAAATAAAACTTCAGGAGGTCTTTTGAATATAATGGCAATTTCAGTGACTCGTTTGGGAAGCCTTTTTCCGGCCCTTAAAAAGAACGGAACGCCTGCCCATCGCCAGTTATCGATAAAGATTTTTGCCGCCAGGTAAGTTTCAACATTAGATTTAGGATCTACATTCTCTTCTTCACGATACCCTTTTACCGCTTCCCCATTTATATAACCGGGTCCGTACTGACCTCGAACAATAAATTTATCGAGCTCATAGAGGGGGAAGGGACGGCAGGCTTCAACGACTTTTACTTTTTCTCCGCGAATACTGTCTGCCTGGAGGTTGATGGGAGGATCCATTGCCACTAATGAGAGAAGCTGCATCATATGATTTTGTACGATGTCTCTTAAAATGCCTGCTTCTTCAAAAAATTTTCCTCGAGTTCCAATTCCCATATCTTCAGAAACAGTGATTTGGACGTTATCGATATAGTGATTATTCCAAAGTGTTTCAAAGAGCGGGTTTGTAAACCGAAAGACTAGCAAATTCTGGACGGTTTCTTTTCCTAGGTAGTGATCGATACGATAAATTTGGCTTTCGTGTAAATTTTTAGTCAGTTGCTTTTGAAGGTCGATCGCACTTTCAAGGTCGATGCCGAACGGTTTTTCAATAATGACACGGCTAAATTTCGAGCCTTCTTTTGGATGAATTAAACCATTCCTATTCAGTTTTTCAACGATCATCGGAAAATAGCTAGGGGGGACAGAGAGATAAAAAATAAGGTTTCCGCCCGTCTCAAACTTCTTTTCAAGATCATCCAGCAAAGTTTTTAGAGATTTATATCCTTCATCATTATCAAACTCGGAGCGGTGATAAAATAGTTGTTCGGAGAATGATTGCCAGATGTCTTGGTCAACCGGTTTAACTCTTGAATAAGTGTCAACCGCTTCTTCCATTTCTTTTCTAAATTGATCATTGGATTTCTCTCGTCTTGCAAATCCAACGCATGCAAAGTGGGCAGGTAAAAGCCCTTCTCTAGATAGATTGTATAAAGCGGGAACCAGTTTTCGATGTGTTAAATCACCGCTGGCACCAAAAATAACCAAGATGCACGGTTTTGCAGATTTAGAATCTCGAGTAGAATCATTAGAGCTTATCATAGCCACTACGATAATCAACTAGAGGCTATGTGTGCAAGATGATCTAGATAATTTTGAAGAATGATAATAGATGCAACAGAGTCAACGACTTTAGAACGCTTCTTGCGGCTCATATCGAACTCTTTCAAGCTCTTTTCCGCTTGCATAGTTGTTAATCGTTCATCCCAAGGAATTATGGGACAATTAACAAGCGTTTTTAATAACTCGATAAAATGATTAACTTCATCAGCTAAAAATCCGGTTTTTCCGCTCATCATTAATGGAAGCCCTATGACGATTTTTTCAAGCTCATAATTACGAGCTTTCATATCGACTTCTAAAGCGGCTACTAATTTTTTTGCTGTGTGAATCCCTTTTTTTTCAGCGATAATAGTTGGAAAAGGGCTGGCGATAATTTTTCGCTCATCTGAAATAGCGACTCCGATTCTTTTCAAACCGAAGTCGATTCCTACAATTCTTTTTCCCTTCATCTATTTGCTATTCTTTAAGGCGGCACCAATAAAGTCTCTAAATAAAGGATGGGGATCAGTGGGTTTAGACTTAAATTCAGGATGGTATTGAACCCCGAGCATCCAAGGATGGCCTTCCACTTCAGCTATTTCACAAAGATTGGCTCCTTCGAGCGATCCCGTTACTTTAAAGCCTTTCTTCTCCATCTCTTCAAGAAACTTGTTGTTGTACTCATAACGATGACGATGTCTTTCGGAAATAATATCTTTTCCATAAGCCTTATGGGCGTGGCTGCCTTTTTTGATTTGGCATTGATAAGCGCCAAGTCTCATGGTTCCACCCATCTCTTGAACTTCTTTTTGTTCACTTAATAAAGAGATGACAGGGAATTTTGTGAAGGGATCAATTTCGGTTGAGTTGGCATCAGTAAAACCGGCAGCGTGTCTTGCAAATTCAACAGCCAGCACCTGCATGCCAAGGCAGATTCCAAAATAAGGGATTTTGTTTTCACGGCAATATTTAGCGGTCATGATTTTGCCCATCCAGCCTCTTTCTCCGAAGCCGCCGGGAACTAAATAACCGTCGCAACCTTTAATTACGTCTTCGACTTTGCCTTTATCCAATAATTTATCTGCTTCATAGGTGCGAATCTCTAAGTCTACTTGATGATGAATGGCCGCATGTTTAAGCGATTCTAAAACGGACTTATAGGCATCTTGGTGTTGAACGTATTTTCCAACTACACCAATAACAACCTTTCTCTTAGGATTTTTGATTGAGTGAATAATTTTTTCCCACTCGGCCAGATTCGCTTCTTTCTTCGCGGTGAGACCTAAAAGCTCACAGATCATCTGATCTAGCTTTTGAGCATGGAGCATTAGTGGAACTTCATAAATACTCGATTCGACATCCGGCTCGTCATATACCGCTTTTCTCTGAACGTTGCAGAAAAGACTAATCTTGTCTTTTACTTCATCTGAAAGTGCTTTTTCCGAACGGCAAAGAAGAATGTCGGGAATAATACCGATGTTTCTAAGGAGCTGAACCGATTGTTGAGTAGGCTTTGTTTTTACTTCGCCGGCTGCTTTTAAGAATGGAACATAGGTAAGATGCAGGTTAATACATTCTTTTGGGTGTTCGTATCTAAATTGTCTGATGGCTTCAATAAAGGGGAGTGACTCGATATCGCCTACGGTACCGCCAATCTCAACTAATACCACATCGACGTCATCCGCTTGTTTTGCACATGCAATGATACGGCTTTGGATTTCATCGGTAATGTGAGGGATTACTTGAACGGTTTTTCCTAAATAATCTCCTTGGCGCTCCCTTTTGATAACCAAGTTATAGATTTGACCTGAGGTTGCGCTAGAAGCTCTAGTTAAGGGGGAATTTGTAAAACGGTAGTAGTGACCTAAGTCGAGATCGGTTTCAGCCCCATCGTCCGTAACATACACTTCGCCATGTTGATAAGGACTCATCGTGCCGGGATCAACGTTAAGATAAGGATCGAGCTTAAGCAGAGCTATCTTTAACCCTCTTTTTTCAAGCAATAAGCCGATGGAAGCAGAGGTTAAGCCTTTGCCTAAAGAGGAGCAAACCCCTCCGGTTATGAAAACGTATTTTGTCGACATAAATATTTTTCTACTTTTTGAATGTCTTCAGGAACATCTACACCAATACTTTCTGAATCTACAATAGCTACTTGTATTGTATAGCCGTGTTCCAAAACTTTTAATTGTTCTAAGTCTTCCTCTAATTGAAGAGGAGTCGGTTTCAAGTCGCTATATTTCAATAAAAAATCGCGTCGGTAAGCATAGAGTCCCAGGTGTTTTAAATAAGGGTAAGAAGAGATCCCTTTTTTATTGCCCGGAATTAAACTTCGGCTGAAGTATAGAGCGCGACCCTTCAGATCGCAAACAACTTTTACTACAGAGGGAAGAAGCGCTTCTTCTCTATTTAATTTGGTAGCAGCCGTGGACATAACGGCATTTTCATCGTTTTTCAAACAAGAAATAACCGCCTCAACCGCTTTAGGATCGAGGATAGGTTCATCACCTTGGATATTTACGATAATCGAGGCGTCTTTAAAGCGAGGTTCGTTTTTGATGACCTCGGCGAGTCTGTCGGTGCCGGTAGGGCAGCTTTCTGACGTCATCAAAACATCACCGTTGAATCCCCGAACATGATCACGAATTCTCTCATCATCCGTTGCCACAACCAAATGATCAATGCCCTGAACGCGTTTGGCATTAAGGTAAGTATGGTGTATAAGGGACTTATCAAGGATAGATACGAGAGGCTTTCCGGGGAAGCGGTGGCTTTGGTAACGGGCAGGTATAATCCCTATTACTTCAGTGCGCTTCATAAGGAAAAATAATACATATAATCCCGTTTTCCTGCAAATAAAACGGAGTTTATAATAATAATTATAAATTACTTTAAATCATAGAGTATGAATTACTTAACTTTTGGTCAGCATGAGGCGCAAACTTTAGAGCAGATGGACCTGGTTACCCGGGACCCTAAAGTTTATAAAGGAGTCCTTTGTGCCGATGGTCATTTAGGCTATTCAGTCCCCATTGGAGGAGTATTGGCCTATGAAAAGGCTATTAATGTAAATGGAGTCGGATTTGATATCGCTTGTGGGAACAAAGCCGTTCGCCTTGACCTAGACTCCTCCTTGATTAAAAGTAATCTCTCCACCCTCATGGATATTATTTATAAAGAGATCAGCTTCGGAGTGGGTCGAAAGAACAATGAACGGGTCGAACATTCCGTGCTTGAAGATCCCTTATTTAAAGAGATTTCATTTTTAAAAGAGCTAAAGGATAAAGCTCAGGCGCAATTAGGGACAGTAGGCTCAGGAAATCACTACGTCGATATTTTTGAAGATGAGAAGGGTAGAATCTGGATCGGTGTCCATTTTGGTTCAAGAGGTCTGGGACATTCAATTGCGACCCATTTTCTTAAGCAAGGAGGGGGAAAAGATTCCATGATGGCTCCCTCCGTTGTATTTAATGAAACGTCTGACTTGGGTGAGCAGTATTTAAAATGCATGGATCTGGCGGGGCGTTATGCTTATGCGGGTCGGGATTGGGTGTGCGAGAAAGTAGCTAAAATTTTAAAGGGAAAGATTGTAGAAGAGGTTCATAACCATCACAATTTTGCTTGGAAAGAAGAGCATGACGGTAAAACACTTTGGGTCGTAAGAAAGGGAGCCACACCCTCTTTTCCCGGTCAAAGGGGATTCGTGGGAGGATCTATGGGTGATATTTCCGTGATTCTTGAAGGCAAGGATTCAATCCTCTCTAAAAAAGCGTTATATTCAACCGTTCATGGAGCAGGACGGGTAATGGGTCGAAATCAAGCAAAAGGTAAAGTAGATCGGAAGGGAAGAGTAATTAAGCCTGGAAGAGTAAGTAGAGAAGAAATGAAGCATTGGCTTGAGAAAGAAAAGGTGGTTCTTAGAGGAGCGGATTTAGATGAAGCTCCTCAGTGTTATAGACGCCTTCCCGATGTCTTAAATGTTCATAAAGAGACGATTCAAATTCTTCATACTTTAAAGCCTCTCGGTGTGGCTATGGCAGGCCATGATGAATTTGATCCCTATAAAGATTAAATCGAGTAGAATAAATCATTATGTATTCTATCCTCTTATTTATTGCCGCCCTACTTTATTCACCTTATTTCTTATGGCAAGTCATTGTTAAAGGAAAATATCGAAAAAGTTTTTGGCCTCGCTTAGGTAATTCTTTTCCACTACCACCAGAAAATAAAGAGGTGATTTGGGTTCACGCGGTTTCTGTTGGGGAAGTAAAAGCCGTTGCTCCTATCATTAAAGCCATTCGAGAAAAGAAGCCGGAAGCCTTCATTTATTTTTCTACCATCACTGAAACAGGCCATGATGAGGCAAAGAAATCAGCTCCAGAGGCAAATGAGCATGTTTATCTACCTTTTGATTTCTTGATAAATTCAATTGTTAAAAAAGTAAGACCCGATACCGTTATTCTTTGTGAAACCGATTTTTGGTTTAACTTTTTAGATAGCGCAAAAAAATATGGCGCAAAGATTTTTGTGGTAAACGGCAAATTATCTGAAAAGTCGCTTAATCGATTTAAAGCTTTTCCATTCTTTACCAAAGCTCTTTTTGAAAGGATCGATCGAATCATTGTCCAAAACACTCTTTACTTCGACCGCTTTGTTGAGCTCGGTATTAGCCCTATTAAAGTCGTGGTCGGCGGAAACATTAAGCTCGATGCAGATGCGGCTGAATTAACCGCAGAAGATAAAGACGCTTTTTTAAAACAGTTAGGAATTAAAAATGAGCCGGTGATTGTGGTGGGCTCTACTCACGATCCGGAAGAAAGAATTTTCTTAGAAGCTTTTCGAAACATTAAAAATAAAATTCCAAATGCAAAACTTATTTTAGTGCCTCGTCATCCCGAACGTTTTGATAGTGTTGCCAAATTAATTACAGATAAAGGCTTCGATTTAAAAAGATTTTCACAAAATGATGATAAAGAAGCTTCCGTCATTTTAGTCGATACCATGGGTCAATTAAAAAAATGTTATCAAATCGCAACGGTTGCGGCTGTTGCCGGCAGTTGGACTGCCAAAGTCAATGGTCATAATATTTTAGAACCCAGCTTCTATGGAAAAGCAGTGCTTTTCGGGCCTTATATGTCTTCTCAACCGGACTTTCTTCGTTTAATGAAAGATTATAATGGGGGCGTTCAAGTCATTGAACGTGACATTGAAAAAACTCTTTTGCAATTGCTTGAAAACCAAAAAGAGAGAGACAGGATGGGGGCACGGGGTAAACAGCTTGTTTCTGAAAGTAAAGGGGCTTTAAAAAGGACTTTAGAAGCTTTATCATTGTTTTAGAGCATGTCTTCATTTTTAAAAATGTGATGTCAAAATAGCTCATTCCTTTGTCTATATAAATGAATAATTTTCAAGCTATCGATTAGTGAAAAAAACTAATCGATTCGAAATCCATTTTGTTGATTTTAACTCAAAGTCTTCTAAAAACTATTGTCGGGTCGATTTGTTGTAATAATTTCCAGATGTTGTTCGCGATACTCTAAAATATCATCATTTATCTGAAGAAAAAGTGGAAAAAACAAGGAATTTTGCCTTGATGCGTAATCGTTTTAAATCATTTATATTGCTCTAAGAGCATTCTGAGACTGGATGTGATAATATCGCTTGTGATTAATTGCAGCGATTTGCTAGTCTTTCATGCATAACCTAATTCATCGCGGGGTGGAGCAGGGGTTAGCTCGTTGGGCTCATAACCCAAAGGTCGGAGGTTCGAATCCTCTCCCCGCTAATTTTACTTTCTATAAGGCGGCATAGCTCAGCTGGTAGAGCATCGGAATCATAATCCGCGTGTCGTCGGTTCGAATCCGGCTGCCGCTAAAATCAAATATTCATATTTTTAGTCAATAATTCCCTTTAATAATTTTGTTAATTTAATTATTAGGGAGCTATGGACGCTCCAAGTATTGACACCCTCAAAAGACAAAATCTTCTTAAAGGCTTGAACCAAGAGGAGTTAAGAAAGCTTCAGCGTCTTCTCAAAAAGAAAACATTTTTCAACAACGAAACTATCGTTACAGAAGGCGAGCATACCAACGATCTTTATTTGATTGAAGATGGTGAGGTGAAAGTTCTTAAGCTTGACGATGATAAGATCCAACAACTGCCGATCGGTGTGCTTGAAGGAGGGCAGATGTTTGGGGAGATGTCATTTATTGATGGAACTCCTCGATCTTCTACCGTTCAAACGACTAAAAGTACCTCTGTTTATATTTTATCTCGAAAAGATCTCGAAGCAAATCTTCCCGATATGCTCGATATATTTAATAAACTCGTGGTCAATATCTCAAGAATCAATATTGAACGCTTGCGTGATTCGAACCAAAGGCAAGTTAGAACACTAAGATCTTCAGCACATAGTTTAGAGCTAAGAAATGATTTAGGCAGTTTGCTCATCTACTTCTTAATATGCATGGGCATATTGAATGGCCTTATTTTTGTAGCGACTTATCTTTGGCCGAAAATACCCTTTGATTTTCGTTTTTATGGATATTGGTTTTTAATGGCCGTTCCGTGTTTGGTTCTCGCTTCAAGATTTCACTTGTACCATGATCAGTTTGGTATTACTTCAAGAAATCTCATTAAAACGATTATAGAATCTTTCATTGCCGTAGCGATAGGGGTGCCAATCATTTATATGATCAGCCAATACTATCGAGGGAGTCTAAGTTCAATTCCCGATGAAGGCTGGTTGTTTTGGGGGAGTGGCTATCTTCTTTTTTGCGCTATTTATGAGTTGATTGCGCGAGGATTTTTGCTAAATTCTTTGAAGACATTTTTAAATGACGAAGAAGGAATAAAGTCGGTAATTTTATCGGCGTTAATTGTAACCTTTATACCGCTTGTTGCTCTTCTTAATGCATCTTACGGTGTCATTATGTTGACTTTAGTTTCAAATCTTGGCCTCGGTTATTTATTTCTTCGGCAAAGAAATTTGCTTGGCGTGATCACCATGCACTTCTTTCTAGGAATATTTGCAAAGTACTTCCAACTAATTTGAAAACGTTGTAAATCTTTCACCTATGAAAGGTATACCTAACTGTCTCGTCGCTACTTTTACGCATCGTTATAATAGAGCTTTAAGGGGAGTCGACCCTATAACTCTCATTGCTATTGTTCAAATTGCAAATTTTATCGTTAATTACATCAAGGGCTCCATTTCTCAACATGAAACCACTCAAATGAGAATGGCAAGATGGGCTTTAAAAATTCCTCAAGTTGAGAAAGCATTCAAGAAGAAGATGGTTGAGGATTTTGAAAAAAATGTCGTTAAAGTAAGAAGCCAATATGAAAAATTTGGAGAACCCTTTTTAACTCTTCCAAAAAAGGGAATGTCAGGCGAAGCAATCATTGAATGGATTGATCGATTAGATGCTGTCGTTCGAAAGAAGATTGATGGACAGCACTTTTCAGGAACGGTTTATCGTGCAGGTGTTCTAAAAGATCAGAAAAATGTTCCAAAACAATTTTTTGCTCAAGGTATTGAAGAGTTATTTGCTTATGCTACTCTGAAAGCAGGGTATTGGAATTCTTTACATCCTGATATTTTTAACGTTGGATTTTATCTCGAATGGCAGCTCGTGCAAATCGTTTCTAAATTTAACGGAGGCGATCCGACAAAAATTATTGGTATGTGTACATCAGGCGGAACCGAGAGCTTGATGACGGCAGCGAGAGCATTTAAAAAATACAAAATGGCTCAAGGATATAATGTAAATGTAGCGAATATATTTTTGGCTCCTCCTTCCATTCATGCAGGAATTAATAAAGGGATTGATGATTATGGCCTTGATTTTCAAAAAATGCCGGTAGATATAAACGGGAGAATCGATCTAAAGGCCCTTGAAAAATTTCTTAAAGAATATGCTTCATCTATCGTGGGAATGGCTGTATCCGCTCCTTGCTATGAAACAGGAAGTTGTGATCCTGTTAAAGAAGTAGCTGTATTGGCAGAAAAATATGGCGTTCTTTTGCATGTAGATTGTTGCCTCGGTGGATTTTTATATAAAGAAGAGTGTTTGAAATTTCCGGGAGTGACTAGTCTCTCTATCGATACCCATAAGAATGGGGGTAGTATTAAGGGAAGTTCTGTCATTCAATTTACTAAATGGCTTGTGGCTATACATGCTATGTATGCCTACCCGGGTTGGTCGGCTGTATATGGGAGTCCAGGTGCGCCTGGAAGTCGTTCCGTGTTGGGGCCTCTCTGTGCTTTAATTTCTCTTCTTTATCAAGGTCAAGAGGGCATGGATCGTATGAGAGAAAGGGTTCTTGAAGCGACTACAAGAATAAGAAATATAGTTAATGACCAGCCGGATTTAGAAATTATTGGAAACCCGACTGTTAACGTTGTAGCCTTTCGTTTTAAACCTACATTTCCTAAAGGAGCCATTTATGCATTAGCAGAATGTATGAAGGCTCGTCGATTTCACTTAAATCAATTGAAAATAGGATTGCATATTTGTGTAACTGAAAAAATGGCGGCAGAACCGAAAATGGTTGAGGATTTTGAAACGGCTCTTAAAGAATCCATAGCTACGGTGAAAATGTATCCTCAACAGGGCAGAGTTTTTGATGGAGACGCAAAGATGTATGGATCCGTTGAAGCCGCACTTAGCCCCACATTGGCTAATAACCCTAGCCGATTTGAGTATGTCCAAAATTGCATAATGGGGGTTAGAGGAACGAATCAATCTGTATATAATTTCTTTCTGGCTTATTTAAATCCTAATTTAAAATATTAAAGATAATTACTATTTAGATTGATATGCGGCTATTAACGTTACTAAAGTGCCTGCCATTATGGCAAGTAGGGCAATGGCAATGGCCGCATAATTTGAAAAAGAGGA
>JAGVJG010000137.1 GCA_020051235.1 Parachlamydiales bacterium
AAGTATTTCATACCCTTTATTGTGAGTGAGAAGGGTAAGTTTTTCGACAAGGGGATTTTTGTTAGTTGCCTGAAAGTAAAAGAAAGTTTGATTTTGTTTGGGGACGATTTGCAGTAATTGTAAATCGTCAGGGTCGCGGCGATTGAAAATGGGTTCTTTCATGATTTTATTTTTCTAATATAATTGTTTCAAAAAGGATGTGAGCTACTTTTATGGCATTCATTCCCGAGGTGGAATAGGTATAAATAAGAGGTATATTTAGATCTTTAAACTTAATATAGCCGTTGTTGATTACGACATATGATGCTTGCATCATTTTAATTAAAGAAGAGCAATCAGTACTTTCAAGGTAAATCTCACGAAAACTTGGATCTGCAGGCCGCATTCTTAAACGAATAAGTTTAATATGATAGGAAGTTTTGCATTTAAAATTATACTCTTCTGTTCCCGATGCATCTTTTGAAGAACTAGATAGTCGAAAAATTCCCATGGCGGGTAAAGAAAAATCGTTCATTCATTAAGAGTAGAAACAACGGGATTTTGTTTCTACTCAATAATAAATTACATCTTTGCAGGTTCCCAGAAGGCAATGTGAGCGCCTGTTGGATCGATAATAACAGCAAGCGTTCCGAATTTTCCCGCCTTTTTAGGGGCCTGAAGGACTTTTGCGCCGTTTTGTTCGGCTTTTTTTACGAAGTCTGCGATGTTCTCAACGAGGATGTAGGACATCCAATGAGGAGGAATGTCTTTTTGTTTCTCTGTAGGAATCGACCAAATTCCGCCAATTTCCTTGCCGTTCTTTTTGATGATGGTATAAACGTAATTATCCGTCGGATGTTCTTCATAAGTCCAACCGAATACTTTGCTATAAAAGTCTCTTGCTTTTTGAACATCTGCGGTTGCTAGTTCATTCCAGCAAAATTCACCGACTTGGAATTTGTCTGCCATATACTCTCCTAGTTATTATGGTTGGAATCTATCAAAAAGTTTGAATGGTTGGCAATCGACATATAAGGTCTTTCGCAAGGATCGCATCCATAAAAATGATAGGTCAAGCCGACACATATATTGGCTCCATAGTTTCGACTTTCTTCAACCCCATGTGAGTGTCTTGCAAATACATAAGATCCATAGCCTTCTAAGAAAAGCTGATCGGTAAGGGGAGTGCGGAAAGTAAAGCCTGCAATAAAATTGGCTGCTCGTCCATGGGAGAACTTATAGCTTGTTCGATAAGGAGATCCTAGCCAAAGGGTCGTTTCGGCTCCATTTTCAAACCAATGTTTCCAGAATAAATTAAGTTGACCGATTGTTTTAAATTTAACAGGGATGCCAAGAGCCGATTTTCTTGATCGAGAAAGATCGAGGGTTCCCCATAAACCAAATTCATTTGAGCACCAGACGTAGCCTGTTTGAAAGCGAAGTTGATCAAAGCTCGGATTTAAGAGATAAATTCCAAAATTATTGGTAAAGATGCGGTCGTAAACTAAGCCAAAATTAAAGTCGCAATATGAGCTAGAAGCTCCGGCCGTTAAAAAACCCACATGCTCAAAATTCTTTGTATTTTTGAATACAACATTTCCTCGACCGTTCCAATTGTAAAAACCGTAGCTTCCTCCCAATTGAAAATTAACGCAATCAAAAGCATTGAGACCACTATTGGCTGCAAATAAAAGGCCATTATTTCCATTCCAGCTTCCATCAGGAATTCCTCGGAAATAGTCGTAGGAAGTATTTAGCTCCAAATCAAAAGCGGTAAGCGAGGTCACGCTTAGTAGCGTTAACAAAAAGGTTGAAAGTTGTTTTTTCATAATCTACTCTGGTGGACTGAATTCAAAAAAAGAGTAGATGTGTTTGTCTTATTTTACAAGTTTTTGGCGGTCGCTTTTTTAGGAATTAGTCATCCGGATGAAACGCTGCTTGATCATGTGGAACAATTGACTTTTCCAGAAATGGGCTTTGAAAAAGCGGGTGAGGCCTATTTTTCTCCGAATTCTAAAATGATCAGTTTTCAAGCCGTTCCAAAAGGTGAAACGGGTTATCAAATATACACGATGGATTTAAAGACACGACTCGTTAAACAAATCAGTCAAAATGCTCAAAACTGCACTTGCTCTTATTTTAGTCCCGAGGGCGATAAGATAATTTTTGCCGCAAGCCCCTTCAAAATTGCGGAGGAAGTAGGTGGTAAATACAAGTGGGACTTCACGCCTTACATGAATATCTATGAGGCGAATGTTGATGGCTCTGATGCTGTCGCTTTAACTCACGGGCCTGCTTATCACGCAGAATGCGCTTATTCTCCTGACGGATCGAAAATCGTTTATGCTTCAAATGAATCGGGAAGCATGAACATTTACGTGATGGATAGGGACGGTCGTAATGCTTATCAAGTAACTCATACGGATCATTGTTATAATGGCGGGCCTTTCTTTTCTCCTGATGGCACAAAGATTGTATTTCGTGCGGACCGGGAGATTCCCGATTATTTACAGTTATATGTAATCGATACCGATGGAAAGAGTTTGGTTCAATTGACGCATAATGAGGCCATTAACTGGGCGCCCTTTTGGCATCCCTCCCAAAACTATGTGGCCTATACAACCTCCATTCACGGACATCTTAACTATGAAATCTATTTGCTTTCTCTTTTGACGGGAATTCATACCCGAGTCACTCATCACCCTGCTTTTGATGGATTATCGACTTTCAATGCCGATGGGACGAAGATGCTTTGGACTTCTAAAAGAGGAGACGATAAAACGTCTCAAATCTTTATTGCCGATTTTAAATTGCCTTCCGAATAGGAACTTATGAAATTTATACCCATTCTCGCTTTATTCTTTTGTGCTCTTAATGCCGCTCCGAATCAAACCGATACGGTGGATACGGTTCTACCAGAAGACGCGCTGCCATTTACGCTGCAAATTGATACAGCCCCTTTTGGGTTGCCATCCGGACTTCAAGCGTATGCCAGCGCTGTGTACGATAATAAATGGATTTTCATTGCGGGACGAACAAACGGTCTTCACGGCTTTGATAACGTAGGTAATAATTTTCCTATTTCATTTCAAAATACGCGCGTTTTTGTTGTAGAACCCGAGACAGGGCAATCGTGGGAAAGGTCTCTTTTGTTAGGCGATTTGACTCCAAAAGAGATTGATTCGCTATCGGTAACCGCTTCGGAATCCTTTCAGAAAGGGCACCTGCTTTATCTGGTTGGAGGCTATGGAGTCGACACTCAATCGGGCTTGATGGGAACAAAGAGCACTTTAACGGAAATCAATTTGAAGAAGCTTCTTAAATGGGTACAAGGTGCAGGAAGTATAAAAAGTGCGATTCGCCAAACCTCACATCCTCTTCTGCAAGTGACAGGGGGCTCGCTTTATCAGGCGAACGATCACGAACCGATGCTTTTATCGTTAGGACAAAATTTTACGGGCCTCTATCGTGACGACTCAAATGGAGAGTATACTCACCAAATAAGACGTTTTTGGATTCAAGATGATGGGAAGAATTTAAAAATTATCCCTCATGTTTCAAATGACTTGAAAGCCGATTATAGACGACGCGATTTAAACGTATTGCCTATCATTAATAATAACGACTTCCACTATGTGGCGTTTGCAGGTGTTTTCACTATTGATGTAGGCGTTTGGACAGTGCCTATTATCATAAAGCCCGATGGTTCTAGCTATCAGCCGGATCCCAATAAAGCGAGCACTTTCAAACAAGCGATGAATCAATACAATTGCGCTTCATTTGGGCTCTACTCAACTAAATCAAAAGAGATGTATGCCGTATTTCCTGGCGGTATTAGCTATGGTTACTTTGATAGTGGAACTTTCCAAACCGATCTAGAATTTCCCTTCATCAACCAAGTGACGACGATCAAGATCGATAAGAATTGGAATTTTACTCAGTATTTGATGAACGGCGAATATCCCTTTATTGCATCAACCGGAACAAATCCAGGTAATCAACTCCTTTTTGGAGCGGAAGCGGTCTTTTTCCCTAAAAAGGGAATCTCCCTTTATCAAAATGGAGTCATTCAACTTGATAAAATTAAAGAACCCACCGTTATTGGCTATATTGCAGGAGGGATTATGAGTACCTTGCCTAATACGAATACTCGCGAAGATTCAACGTCTTCGCCTTATGTGTTCACGGTGACTTTAATTCCCAAGAACCCCTCTTAAACAACATAACAGGATTATTTTAAGCTTCGCATATAATAATACAGGATCCAGCCTAACGGCTGGGCAAGATCGGCCTTCGGCCGGTAGGATTAAACACAAAGGCACAAAGATACAAAGAGAGGGTGAATTCTTTAATAAACTTTAAGGCATACACCAACCTCTTCGTGTCTTTGTGCCTTTGTGTTTCTTTTATCCTTTAGGCCCGAAGGGCCTCCTGTCCGCCAATAGGCGGATCCTACATCACTTGAAGCGAAGCTGAAAGTGATCCTGTTTGTAGTTTTTAAGAAGCCAAATAATAACGGGTGTGCCTAAGCTCACCCTTTTTAATAAGCGCGCCCATTTCTACTAAATCGGTTAAATCACGAGTAGCGGTGGCGCGCGAAGTTTTAGTGATAGTCAGGTAATTTTCAGCACTTAGGCCGCCCTTAAAACCGACAGGGCCTTCTTTAAACATCCGAACGAGAACTTTTTCTTGTCTGGGGTTGAGTTTATCTTTTAACTCGATCAACAGTTTTGATTTTTGAATTAAAAAGAATAGATGCTTCATCGAGTCTTGTTGAGCTTGCAAGATGGCGCTCGACATAAAGTTCACCCAAGGTGTTATTGCAAGTGTTCGATTGCATTTTCCAAGCGCTTCGTAATATCCCTTTTTATTTTGTTCAAGGACGCGCGAAACGGCGATAAGCGTAGGTCGACTTATCCCTTGAGATAAGATTTTTTCAACGAGAAGCCGGCCGATACGGCCATTGCCATCTTCAAAGGGGTGAATGCTTTCAAAGTAAACATGAGCAATAGACGCTCGTTCCAAGACAGGTAACGAGGAACTTTCATCATTAAACCACTTTATAAATTGCTCCATCTCTTTAGGGATTTTTTTAGAAGGGGGCGCTTCAAAGTAAATCCTATGAGTTCTATTGGACACGATCTGCATGGGATCATCATGGGTGCGATACTGTCCCAAGTTTTCAAGATGAGTCGATTCTTTAAATAGTTGCTGGTGCCATTCATTCAGCATTTTGTGGGTGAGAGGTCTATCAAACGTTTTGTAAACCGAATAGAGCAGATCGGCCATACCGGCTTCTTTATGCGCGTCCTTTTTCTTGGATCCCTTTAAACCAAAGTGTTTGCGAATGGAGGATTGTAGGCTTTCACGATCGAGGCTTTCACCCTCAATTCGGGCACTTTCAAGGCCTTCAATACTTAAGACTTCTATAATAAATTGGTGGTATTCGTCTTTAGAGATGTCTTTTAGATAAGCAAAAGCGCTTCCTGCTCCTAAGAGGAACTTACGTTCTTTTTCAGGAAGTCCCTCTTTTTTATAGCTAAATTGGGGCCAATCAGGCAGTTCCCAGTTCCAAGGCATTGAGTTGTAGACCTCTTTTCTATAACTCACATTTATAGCATTTTATGAGTTATAGAACAAGGTCCTATAACCCAAGTTCTTTTAGGGTGGCCTGGTTTTGGGCTAAAAATTGTTGGTATTGTGCTTTAAAAGCCACGGTTAGAAAAGGAAGGGTGTTAGGTGGGTTAGAGCGTTCATTAGCCATCTTAACATCGTCCTGCCAGGTTTTGCTATACACAAAGTTGATGTTAACCGCGATGATTAAAAACGCTTTGTTCTGTAGAGTAGGACGGATCGTCGGTTCGAGATTTCTGTTAATTATGAAATGCCCAAGCCCTGCCGAATAAAAGCATTTTTTGGTAGGAATTTGCTCAATGAGAGCTTGGTTTAAGGTGCTTTGTCTTACTTTCTGAGTACTGTTAATCAAATGATTGAGCTGTTCTCTCACTAGGCTGCAAAATAAATAGATTTTAAAGGTATAGAGCTTTTTCAAGTCTTGTTGGGGGACATTCAATTGATCGTTAAAAATCGGCAAGGATCTTAATTGATCACAATTTGGATTCGTTTTGAAGTGCGGGTCCGACTCCATATTTAATTTTAAGAACTTAAAATAGAGGTTAAGTGAGGATAAATGTTCGTCTGGACAGTCTTGAAAGGCTTTTAGCATTTCTGTAGCAATAATTAAAGAGTTGTTAATCCCTTTTCGACTTACGGGCGCGGTATCCCATTTTTTATGCTCTAGCTTTGCTGTTATTTCATGCTCACGTATTCGCTTATTCATTTCATACCAAAATTCGTCTCCTTCTTTGGCAAATACACGGACAAATAGAGTTGCTATCAAGGCATAAAGCTGCCAGTGATGGCAGTCGTTTAATAAAAAGGTTTTTACGGAACCGATATCTTTTTGGTTTGTTAAGTAAAACAAGTCGCAATGAAAAGTCGTTTCTACGGCTTTAGCAAATAAATCAATGGGAATAGAAAATCTTTGGATATAATTGAAAGGAGTGGAGATCTCTATAAGAAAAGGAAGATTTATTTCCGGAGTTCTATTGTTACGAGCTTCTTGAATAAATGACATGAAATCTCTTAGTTAAAAATAAAATTATATCAGTTGTTTATTTAGATAATGTTAAGATTGAGTTTTAGTTTTTAAAATCATATTGTGAATCCATTGTGATAAATTCCCTTTTTAAGTTCATTTGGCAATACGTAAAACCCCAGAAATGGATATTTTTTACCATTTTTTTAATGGATGCTTTGGCTTGGCCATTGGACGTGCTTCTATGGCCCTATATCTTGCATTTGATTGTCGATGTTTTTGGACAGTATGAAACGAATCGAGAAGCGGCCTTATCTGCCTTAAAATGGCCTATTATCGGAGGCGTTGGGCTAATACTATATATTGAAACAACGTCGAGAACGATGGGATTTTTGCTTGCGGGGGCCATACCTAAGCTTCTAGCTCGAATCCGTATAGCCATGTTTGATCATGTTCAACATCATACCCCGCACTACTTTAATGAAAGATTTGCGGGAACGTTAGCGAACAAAATCAACGATATGACCACGCAAGTTGAACAAATCATTCAACAGCTTTTCTGGCCGTTTGTGCCGGCTATTTTTGCGGCGATTTTAGGAGCCGTTGCCTTGTGGTTTGTAAATCCCATATTCGCATTGATTTGGCTCGCTTGGCTTGTTGTGCATTTAACGATATGTGTTTTCTTCGCGAGTAAATGCGATCGATTAGAGGCTATACATGGTGAGGCAAGAAGTGGTTTAATTGGAAAGATCGTAGATAGTTTAACGAATAATTTTGCTGTGAATCTGTTCTTTCGATTCGATTATGAAAAGAACTATTTAAATCCTTTTCAAAAAGATGAAATAAACTCCAATACGATATCAAAGCGGTATGTCGAGAAAATGCGTATCGTTTTGTCCTGCTTTTATTTTCTCGCCATTGTAGGAATATTTGGATCTATGATCCATTTATGGGTAAAGAATCAAATAACAACCGGTCAAGTGGTTCAAGTTTTCACAACAATGTGGAGTTTATCAAATATCCTTTGGGTTGTAGGATCTACGTTGCCCTTTTCATTTCAATCAATCGGCATCTTAAAACAAGCTTATACCGTTGTAATGGATCCTTCCGATTTAGGTGATAAATCCGATGCTCAGCCTTTAAAAATCACAAGAGGTATGATCGAATTTGAAAATGTCTCCTTTCAATATGGTGAAAAAAAGCTATTTGAAAATAAGCGTGTAAAGATTTTTGGAGGAGAGAAAGTTGGGCTTGTCGGTTATACCGGGGCGGGTAAATCAAGCTTTATTAATTTGATTTTACGTTTTTATCCTGTCCGAGAAGGAAAGATCTCGATTGATGGACAAGATATATCTATGATTACCCTTGAATCGCTTCGTAGACAAATTGCGCTTATCCCTCAAGATCCGCTCTTATTTCATAGGACGCTTCGAGAAAATATCATGTATGGAAATCCGGATGCTTCAGAACAAGAGATGAAAGAAGCAGCAAGACTTGCTCACTGTGATAGTTTTATTGATAAAATTCCTAAAGGTTATGAAGCTAAAGTAGGGGAGAGAGGAACAAAGCTTTCAGGGGGAGAGAAGCAACGAATAGCTATTGCCCGAGCTTTACTTGCCAATAGTCCCATCTTGATTTTAGATGAAGCCACTTCGTCTTTAGATTCTTTAACTGAGAGTTATATTCAAGAAGCGCTTGATCAATTGATGAAAGATCGTACGACCCTAGTTATCGCGCATCGTCTTTCAACGTTATCGCGTATGGATAGAATTTTGGTATTTAATGAAGGTAGGATAGTTGAAGAAGGTAAGCATAGCGATCTTCTTGCTAAGAAGGGGCTTTATGCAATGATGTGGAATATGCAAGTGGGCGGCTTCTTACCGGAAAGTCCACGATCTTAGACCGTGGACTTATTATCATTAAAGTTTTTGAGTCGGGTATTTGTTTTGTATCCACTCGTATAAACCTTCAGGATATTTATACACGTTTTTGTAGCCCGCAGCCGTTAATCTATCGGCCATGTATTTGCTCGCAGGGCAGTTCACGCTCCAGCAATAAACAACAATGGTTGCGTCTTTGGATGGAAGTGCGTCATTTAGTTCTTTATCTGTCACTTCATAAGAAACCCATTTCGCATTTGGAATCACATTTTTATCGAAATAGGGTTTAGAACGCGAGTCAATGAGCGTTATCGATTTTCCTTGATCTATCCATGTTTTCAATTCTTTAGTGTGGATTTCTGAATACGAATGGCTTTCTTTTGTGGTGGGTGCTGCGTTTACGGCAAAGAAGGGGGCAACAAACAAGCTAAGTGCGACTAAGTAATACATATTTTCTCCTTGGTTGATGTTTTATAGTCTATTGGTATATACTTGATTTTGTCAAGTAATAGTGATCTAAGAGGTGTTTTGGTGGGTAAATATGAGATGGAAGATAGCACAGGCTATCTAATTTATATCATAAATCAAAGGATGTACGGCTTTTTGAAGGAAAAATTTGAGGCAGAAGGGGTTAACGTAATAGAAGCGTGGATTCTTTTAGAGGTATTGAATGGAGTTGAAACGGTTACAGAGCTTAAAAAACGACTTAAAGCCGATATGGCCGTTATTCAAAGGAGCTGTGATCGACTTGAAAAGCAAAACTATTTAGTTAGAGCGGTTGATCCCTATGACAAAAGAATAAAAAAACTGTCTCTTACAGAAGAAGGAAGAATGCTACGGCAAAGACTTTCCAAATACTCCAAAGAAGTAAATAAACGAGCATTTGAAGAAATGAGTCTAACTGATAAAAATAGCCTTCATCAATTATTATTAAAGGTTTATAAATCATCCTTTTTCTCAAACTATAGAATAGAAACACCGGGATAGTATGGCTATTTGTGAAGTTAGAAGCGGGAATTATCAGATAGACATTGCAGAAGTGCGTCGCCTTTTTTCATTTTCTGATTTTAATATTAAAACGCCTGACTTTAGAGCTATTTGGAAAAAAGTCATTGTTGCTGCGCCTATTAGAGAAAATCCTAGTTATTTGGAAATGCTGTGCGATGAGATTAATCCAAAAATAAAAGCCTTTGCTTTATCAAAGTTTGGTGAAAGCGCTTCACATGAAGATTATTTTGAACATGGAAATAAAGTTCTTACTTCACTTTTTAGAATGGCCGAAGAATTAGATCCCCAATTACTTGTTAAGCTAAACGATACTGTAAAAAAACAGCAAAGATTTTGTCTGACTCATATTTTAGATCATCGCTTTTGGCATGGTATTAATCGTTTTAAAAGCTTTAAAGAATTGAAGCCTTGGACGAAGCATCTAACTTGGATCGTAAATGAGATTGATCATGACATTGATTTGAGAAGATTCTCATTTCCATCAGAGATCGGGGGGATTTTCAAGGTTAATCAAGATGTGAAATGTACGCTGAAAGTGGATGCTTATCACTCGGGTTTTGGTCATAACTTTCGTTTAATGTTATATGATAATGAAAATGAAATAGGAACTTTGGCGTTTTACTTTGTTCGACTGCAAAAATTCATATTTGTTCATGATATTCAGAACATGACCATTAGAAGTGGAGTACGAGAATATTCAAAAGTGGGTACTGCTTTGATGGACTACCTTAAAAATTTGGGTGCTGAACTAGGATATGTGTCTATTCGATTGCTTGCTCGGGCACCTCTGAATACACCTCTTCCTTCAAATAGCAAAGTAGTCGAGTTTTACGAAAAGCTTGGCTTTGTAAAAACGGGTGAAGGTTTTTTAGAGGATGGAGGACATAGGATGCAATTCACGATTGATAAAGAATGAAAGTTATTTCCAAAATTCTTAACCCCTCTGGCTTTTTTCCAAATAATGTAAAGTTGCCTGTCCTTCATTATGTTGAAGCCTTTAATCCAAACGGTCCTCTAGCACCGCTTATTAAATCTCTGCCTCTCCCTAAAACCGATCCCGTTTTTGGAGCAAAGGGTCCTCTACTTGAGTGCTGGAATCATTAAGGAAGATAGGGGCTAAATTCTTCTTTAAACAGATGAAATTGTTCTTTAAAAAATGAGGTGATTAACCCTTCAAGAGAGGGGTCGATTTCCCTAGCTAATCGAATATCGTCTTGGACAGTGTTTTTTTCTATTTGATCTTTATTGATGAAGATTAGAAGGAAGCCTGTATCATTTAAAATGTTGGCAAGATGCTGTTCGATTTTGTTGTCAGTAAGAAAATGGTTGCGGCCGGCGAAGTAAAAGCCCCTCTCGGCGCATCCTCTAGCTAAGATGGCTCGATTAAGGTGAATCTGTCTGATATGCCAGGTGCATTTAATGAAATGCGCCATTTGGGCATGTGTGGCAGATGCAATGAGATAGATTTTTTGTATAAGAACTTCAAGAATAACTTTATCCGATGCCCCTCCTCCTATTTCGATATGATAGTCTTTAAATTTTTGGGCATATTCACTAGAGCTAAAATAATCATCCGATAGAATGATTGATTTTATGTGGTTTATCTCATTGCAAAAGGCTTGATACTCATCCTTCAAACCTCTCTTTAAAGGTTTTTTAATCCAGGTCCTGAAGCGTTTTATTAATCTTGCGCTAGCGGGTAATGAATCAATTATTTTGGGTTGTCCTGATAATGTTAGATCCCAACTGTCCTTTTGCAAAGGAGCTTCCAGCGCACTTTCTACATAAAAAGGGCGGGTTAGCGGTTTTACCCCTTCATATTTAAAACCCTCTATCCATAGAGCATCGTTCTTTCGTCCAAACATACGGACAAAAAGCGTATTCATTCGCATATGCAAAAGAGAAACATGGTAATCCCCCAGGAAAAATTGAAAAATTTCGTCTAAATATTCTTTGTTAGTAAGAAAGAAGATGGAATGTTTCGTTACAGATTCCAGTGTATTTATAAATAATTTAACGGGGATATGCAGAGTGAGAATTTGATGAAGCGCTAAATGTAAAAAAGGGGCATGCGGGATAGATTCCTGAAAGGCTCTATTTCCTATCCTCATCAAATAATAACCTCAACATGTCCTTTAAAAAAAGCTCTCAAGTTATCAGGTGGATCTTTTAATTTTGTAAGTGAGATCTTTTGTAGACAGTCAGATGTCGCTAATTCTAATAATCCTTCTTCAGAAACGTGATTGGCATCGATTTCTAAATCCAAGATTTTTTTAAGAGAAACTAAGCATGCACCCGTTAAACCGGGGCAGTAGGACACATCGAGTTTATAGAGGAATTTTTCCTTCAACCATTCTAAATCTTCGTCATTTAATTGAGGACATTGCCATAAAAAAAGCTGCTTCAGATTATGAAGGTCTTTCAATTTTTTTAATCCGCGCATATCAACATGGGTTTTTGAAAGATCAAGTGATTGAAGATGGGTTAACTGACAACACAAATCAAAAATGGTGACTTGTAATCGTGGAAGCGATCTAAGAGACAAAACCGTCACCGTTCTGGGTATAAGTTTTAAAGATTCTTCAGTGAGTTGAGTGCATTCGGCAAGTTCACAGGATTGGATGTTCGGACATCTCTTAAAAATAAAGGCTAATTGATCGTTGGACGTTTGAGTGCCTTCCACGTCGATCTCCGTTATTTCGTTTAAGGGCACTCGATCGCCATTAATTGCGCAGTATCCATCTTTAAATGAACTATAAGACGTTAATCCATACATAATATATATTTAATACAGCAATAATATTTGCTGTTCAAAAAAATATTTTAGATTGTAGAGTGCAGTGAATGAAATTTGTTTTGATATTCACCACACTCTTTTTCATAAATGTCGAAGCTACGTTAGCGGGTGGACGTCCAAATTCATTTTCAGAGGGAAATAATGCCTTTGCAGGGGTTGTTAATCCAGCAAATAATGTTTGGATTGAAGATCGCGTAGATGTCGGAGTCTTTTGGATTAATCAAAAGTCGAGTCTGGACAATCGAGATAATAATCCACGTTATCCTCCCGGAAAAGTAAACCTCACCTATAAATGTAGAAATCTAGTCACCACCGATACTGCCGTACATAAGAAATTTAAGTGGGACGATCAAGAGATGTCGATTACGCTCGCCTCTTATACGATGCCTCCCTTCCTTAAGTTGAGAACGAAAATGCCCATCCCCGGATCGGGAACGACACCTTTGCATGTGCAAAATAGAGTGGATGTTCTATCAGCGGTTTTTTCTTTTAAATTGAGATCCAATTTTTCTTTAGGGTGTTCATTAGATTATCTATCTTGTTCCCATTTGAGAAACGGTTTTCAAAACTCGGATAATCCAATCCGCTCCGTTTCTCCCGGACATGTGACCAATAACGGTATGGATCACTCTCATGGGGTAGGATTTACTTTAGGATGTCGATGGGATATTACGAAAAGACTGTTGTTTGGAGCGGCGTGGACTAAAAAAAGCTACTGCGGCCAATATCGAAAGTATAGAGGATTTGAACCTCATCACGCGAATAACTATGTTCCTCAGATGGTAGGGGCCGGATTTACCTATCGTTTTTCAAAGCAGATCGCCGGTAGGATTGAAGTTCTTTGGACAAATCAAGGCAACGTACCGGGTTCTAATAATAGTGTGTTGCCTGATGGAAGCTTAAATTTAAATAAAAGAGGGTCTAATCGTTCACCTGGGCCGGGTCTTACTGATGCAACGTTCATTAATTTTGGATTAGGCTATAAAGTAAATGAAGTATTGGCTTTCGGCGGCGGACTTTCACATCGACTTAAATTTCCCTTAAGCTCAAACATTATTTCTCATACTTATCGTCTTCAAACGGTTTATAATCTTCTCTCGTTCGGTGCACATATTAACTACCGTAAAAACGAAATCTTTCTAGTCTTTTCGTGGGGAATGAAAAATAAAGTCACAGGTTATTTTCCGCTTATTTTAGGGGGTGGTAAAATGGTCGGAGAGAAGGAAACTCTTTCACTTTCATGCTCGTGGGGATATCGATATTAATGAGATTTATTCTATTTATTTTATTTGCCGTATGTCAGGCCGAACTTGTCGAGCTAAATCCGGATCGAAAAATCTTTTTAGATTGCAAAGGGGAAGGAACTCCATCGGTTGTCTTTATTTCAGGTCGAACGGATCGAGGAGACATTTGGGAAAAAGTTTTTCCGTCGATTTCAAAGCTCACCCATTCTTGTGTTTACGATAGACCGGGAACGGTAACGATTATAGATAAAAAGGTTCACATTAGTCGTTCAACGTCAGTCGCTCAGCCTACAACTCCCATCGATGGGGTATACGATTTACATGCCGTTCTCGCTAATGTGCCTAAGCCCTATATTTTAGTAGCCCATTCTTATGGCGGCTTGATCGCGCGTCTATACGCTTCATTATATCCCAGTGAAGTCGTTGGATTGGTGCTTGTCGATACATTGACAGAATTTTTGTATGATAAATTAACTCCTTCTCAACAACAGTTGTGGCTGAAGCTAAATAGTAATTATTCAATAGATCTTGATATGTTTCTCATTCAAGAGAGAACGGAATTGGTTAAAAGCTTCGATCAATTAAGAAAAGCAAAACCCCTTAACCCCTTGCCTTCCGTGGTTCTTACTTCCGATGAGCCCTACGATTTTAAATCGCTTATTGAAAAGGGAATATTGCCTAAAGACGCGCCTGTCGATTTTGGTCCTCTTTTGTTTCAGGCGCATTTAGACGGCCAAAAACACTTAGTTCAACTTTTGCATGCAAAAGCCGTCACGGAAACGCATGCGGGGCACTACATTCAAACCGAGCAGCCTCAGCTTGTTATCGACGCCATTAAAGAAGTTTTAACGAAAACAGATAAATAGTTATTTGTTGGGATTGCCTTTTAGGATTATGAGGATGCCTGCTAGGGTGACTAAAATCACCCCTAGCACATCCCAAACAGGCGGAACGTTATTCCAAATCAACCAATCCAAAATTCCTACAAATATAATGCTGGTGTATTGATAGACGCCAATTTCTGAAGCTTGTGCAAAGCGATAGGCATTTACAAGGGTAATTTGAGCAAGGACTAGTGATATGCCACTTAGAAAGGCGTAAAATATGGCGTGGGAAGGAGGCATGGGATAAAAATATAAAAAGGGGAGTTGCAACAGCGTTCCAATGCCCAGGTAGTAAAATATAATTCTCACACCGGGATCGGTATTCGTTAGAATTTTCATCATTAAATAGGCGATCGCAAGTGAGATCCCGGATAACAACCCCAGTAGATTTCCTGTTTGAGAAAAGATAGAGGCAGTGGGATGAATAATGATAATGATTCCAACAAAGCCAAGGAGTACCGCCCACCAGACGTTTTTGGAGATTGATTTATGCAGGAACAAAACAGTGAGAATTGGAATGAATATAGGAGCTGTATTAAAGAGCAGGGTACTATTTACAATCGGGATATAATGAATCGATACGGTGTATACAAAGCTTGCTAGGGTTCCAAAAATCGCTCGTCCTAACAATAAACCGTAGTGATTAGATTTGAGGTATGTGAGTCCTTGCTTCAATACATAAGGGGCAAGAATGAGGGTAGCGGTCAAATAGGCAATGAAACTTACCCAAATAAAGGAACCGTCTTCTAAAGCTATCTTTGTTAAAACACCAAAGAGAGCCATGAAAAAGAAAGCTACTATTCCGAGCAAACTTCCTTTAACAATGGATTGATCCATTAGATCCCCGCTGTTTCAAGAGGTAGGGGAACGACGCTTGACTCTTCAGATTGAAAAAAGGTGACTTCTCCCGAGCTGATATCGTACATAGCGCCCACAATCGCTATTTTGCCTTCCTCAACTAAACGGTTAAGAATTTCACTTCTTTCTCGAATCAGTTTAATGGTTCTCAAAACATTGCGATTTGCTACTTCATCTGCATAACTGGTCTTTTGTTCGGTGTTAAAGTTTGGGTAATTTTGAGCGATGTTTTTGTTAATCGAGTGTTTGATTTCCTCAATCAAAGTGTCTAAATGGGTACATCCCGTTGATTGCAAAGCCGTTTGATGTTTGCTTGCCAGATCAACAGAGGCTTTAACCGCTCCGCAAGATGTATGACCCATAACTAAAATCAGTTTCGCGCCAGCTACTGCACAGCTATACTCCATGCTGCCGATTACTTTTCGTGAGATGACATTGCCTGCGATTCTAACACTAAATACATCGCCGAGACCTAAATCAAAGATAATTTCTGCTGGGGTTCTTGAGTCGATGCAACTTAATACGACTGCCATTGGAAATTGGCCATTTGAGGTCGCATTCAACAAGCGATTGAGATCTCGTATAAGGGGAGTTCCGTTCTTGAATCTATTGTGGCCTTCTTTAAGGATTTCTAAGATTCTTTCGGGAGTTAACGAGTCTTGCATCTCACGGTTGCTGAAATCGACATATTGAATATGATCTTCAAGTCGTCGATACTTTTTAAAGCCTTTTAAACTGACTTGCACCCCATGAGCAGGCCCGACTTTATTTTGGAAGTCGACAAATAAGTCTAAAACGTCGGGATCGATAAAGTCGGTAGAGGTGGCATCAAGTAATACGTGACCCCCACGAGGAACTGAGCGAAGGGCATCATCGAGTGAACCTTTGTTAAAGATAGTCACTTGATTAGGCAGTTGAATATGGAGAACTTGGTCGCCGGTCGCATGCTTTTCCATGATTTTTTTCATGGGGCTTCGCATGTTGCTACGAATGATAAAGCCAATCGAAACGGATAGACCGATTAATATGCCCGTGAGTAGATCGGTAGACACGATGGCTATTACTGTCACGATGAAGGGATAAAATTGGTATTTTCCTTCCGACCACATTTGTTTAAAGAGTTTTGGGCTCGCAAGCTTTAGGCCTGTCACAAATAAAATAGCCGCAAGGACAGAAAGTGGGATGGTGTTTAGCCATTGAGGAATAAATAAAATACATCCAAGTAAAAGCACACCATGCCAAATGGTACTGACTTTGGTTTTAACGCCCGCATTGATATTGACGGAGCTTCGTACGATGACGCTTGTAAGCGGAAGGCCTCCGATTAAACCGGAAAAGATATTTCCGAAGCCTTGAGCCATTAATTCTCGGTTTGATGGGCTCGAGCGTTGCTGTGGGTCTAATTTATCTACCGCTTCAATATTTAAGAGGGTCTCAAGTGAAGCCACCACACCAATGGTAAGAGCAGCCATGTAGACTTCCATATTCCCTAAAACACTAAAGTTAGGAAAGGTTAGAAAACTTAAAAAATCTTGGGTTGAATCTGCTACGGGTATCTGAACGAGGTGACTGGATTCAATAGCCCAAGGAGATCCAATTAATTTAAGTAAACTGTTGAGGAGGATGCCCATTACAACTACAACAAGAGCAGCAGGAATTTGGGTCTTTTTTAAAATCGCAATTTTGTCCCAAAAAACTAAAATGGCGACTGAAAGAAAGCCAATTAATAAGGCTCCCAGATGTATGTTTATCAACGATTCACGAATCTGAGTAAATGTATTTTCATCCTCTGTTTGAAAAAACGATTTATCTCCCATATGACCTAAGTCATGGCCCAATAAGTGCGGAATTTGATTTATGATTAAGATAATTCCAATCGCGGCAAGTAATCCCTTAATGACAGTAGAAGGGAAAAAAGCGGCGATATAACCCATCTTAGCAATACTTAACACGATTTGGAACACGCCTGCGAGAACGACAGCCATTAAAAAAGCTTCAAACGAACCCAATATGGCAATTTGAGCCGCAACAACGGCCGTCAAACCGGCAGCAGGTCCGCTAACACTTGTCTGCGATCCGCTTAATATACCGACAACAATACCGCCAATAATTCCCGCTAAAAACCCAGAAAATAAAGGCGCATTTGAAGCCAGTGCGATACCCAAACATAGAGGTAACGCTACTAAAAATACGACTAGACCTGCCGATAAATCTTTTAAAAAGCTGGAGGGCGAGTAAGCATCGCCATTTAAGGATAGAGAGGTTGCCATGAATCCTTTAAAAGTTTCAGAGTTTATTCTTCTCTAAAACTTTAAAAGTTTATTTGGCAAGTTCTTTGGAGGATTGATTTTTTAACTCTTTATAAGCGGCAAAACCCAGAGTAAAGAAATAGATGTTAAATATGTAATAAACAGAAAAAATTGATAAGAAAGGAACTATTTCAATGGATTGATTAAAAGCTACATTTAAAAACTGTACTATTAAATAAGTTGATGGAAACAACAAAAAGCCATTAATCAATACACTTCCTGTAAGAAGCTTTTGATGACGTCATCCAAATGTAAAATAAATGAATATTGAAGAAAGTGTTATTAAAGAGATCAAACGTACGCCGTAATCACTTTTAAAATATTCAAAAAAGATATCTGTGACCGATATTAATAGATTGAAAATTACTAAGGCTGTTAATGAGTATTTTAATTTCTTTTCCATAAATATTATGTATTGTGTAGTAAAAGATGATATCAATCAGTTGTTTTAGCTAATAGTTAATTGTTTTTGCTCTGTCAATTTAAATAAGTATCTAACCTATTAAACCAGCCTTTTAACCATTGCTTTTCTTTCCTTTCCGGAGGGGAGTTTTCAGCTCTGGCGCTTAAAGTTTTTTTTGCAGATTCAACAAAATCTTTAACAAGGTTGTTAGATGATGCAGGAATGTTTTCAATTACTTGAAGAAGACCCCAGCCTTGCCCCTTATAAGTTTCTTTTGGAGAGGTGCCGCTTCCTTTAAAATTCAAATAATCAAGGAGGGCATAGAGTCCGTTGGGATCTTTGGAGAGTCGGTCAAATAGGATTGAGACTTTTTCCTTTTCACGAGCGTTTTCTATGATCGAAGGAAGCGCGGCTTCCAGTCTTTTTGCCATAAAAATCGCTTGAAGATTTTTAGTGTCATATAAAAACTGACGCAAGCTCTTCATTTTATCACTTTGAATGGCCTGATAAAATTCGTCTCTTGAATTCCAAGGACAGGGTGCATCTGTTTTAAGCCATTCGGGTAAAATGGCGCCTTCTTGTTTAAGAAATGTAAGTAAATGGGGAAAAGTTTCCTGAAAATTCTCTTTGGCATCCTTTGAATACCAAATAAAATGACCTATTCCAAGCGATGCAAAATTTTCTCCTTTCTTCCAATTAGTCAGGCCCTCAAAACTTCCTGCACATTCATTCTTCCAAATTTTATCTGCTACAATATTGGCGTCATTAAGTGAGACATTTAGTGAAAATAGAGCTTCAAAAAATACAACACTTAAAAGAAAAAAGGCAGACCTGTTCATAAGGCAAAGTTTCTTCTAGTCGATCAAATGATGCAAATAAAAATTAATTATCGCTGTGATTTATTAGATCTACATCACTCAATTCTTCAATTTTAGATTTCAACTCTCTGGGTAAAACACGAATCGTACGGTCATAATCCCATTGGAAAGAGTTCATCTTCGCATTAATAAAGTTTAATGTAAGATTGAAAAGGGAAGGAATTATTTTTACAGGTGATTGATATCTTGCATTACTTGTGAGTAGTGCATGTATTTTAGGTCTGTCTTCGAACTTTAAAGTGAAAGTAAATTCCAACTTAAGAATTCGCAAAGAAATAAAATGTGTAGTGATAAAAGGAATAAAGGAATGATCGAAGACACAATCATTAATATTTAATGCTTGTAGCCTAGTTAAGGTAGATAATTTAGAAAGCCCTTGCATTGTCAACTTAGAATTGAACCCTAAATTTAAAACTCTTAGTGCTGTGAGATTGCTTAAATGAGCCACTTGATCATCTGTTGCATTTCTATTTCTATTTAAATTAGCAATTCGAAGTTGAGTCATTCGTCCCACAACCGCAAAAAGCTGAGAAGGACCTATTTCTTTTTTAGAGGTTGCCCATACACCCGAGTTTATTTGATCGGCCTGTAAAATCCTTAATTGTGTTAACCGGGTTAAATTTTGAATGTTATCATTTGTTATGTAAAAACATTTGCAGATATTTAACCTTTGAAGGGCTGTTAAATGGGAAATATGTAGTAAAAAATCACCCTTGATTTGTGTTGAATGAGTAAGATCTAAAGAAGTTAAAGAGGTGGAGAGGCTTAATCCTTTTGCACTCTCGTCATTATTAAAATTCACTTCTAACGACTTTAGTTGAGGAAGTGTTGTAGAAACTATATTCGTCATCAATTCATCAAGATTAAAACCTAAAAGGGAAAGATGTTCAATTTGAACAAAATATCTCAATTCACTAGGGCTTGAAATAATCGTTTCATGAACGAGTGTTAGTTTTAACGTTTTAAGTCTCTGAATAGCAGAACATTGCTCAATCAGGGGTAATGGATTGCGATAAGATTCTAAAGAAACTACATTAGTCAAATTTACCCAGGGATAAACAAAATCCTCGGGTAATACCGGTAAACTTAATTGATAAAGAGAGGTTCGATCAGCCGCTACATTATTTAATTCAGAAACTATATCTGCGCCGAAGCCGATATTACAAATTTTTAAAGTCATAATTAGTTGAATAGTATATCAAGAGTTAATTGAGAGGTTTATTATGCCCCATAAGATAGGTACAAGGCAAGAGTGGTTAAAGGAACGCCTGAAACTTTTAGCCGAAGAAAAGGAATTAACGAGACAAAACGACCTTTTGGCAAAAAAAAGAGAGGATTTGCCTTGGGTTCTTATCGATAAGCCCTATCAATTCGAAACTGATTTTGGAAAAATTTCTTTGCAAGACCTCTTTCGAGATAGATCGCAGCTTGTTGTTTATCACTTTATGTATGGGCCAGATTACAAAGCAGGGTGTCCTTCTTGTTCATCCATAGCCGATAGTTTTAATGGCATCGTGCCTCACCTGATGAATCATGATGTGATGTTTTGGGCCGTATCCCGTGCGCCCCTATCCAAATTGAATGATTATAAAAAAAGGATGGGATGGAAATTTCCTTGGGCCTCTTCGTTTCAAGGCGATTTCAATTACGACTTCACGGTCTCGATCACTGAAAAACAGCAGCAAACGGGTGATGTTGAATACAATTATCGAAAAGAGGCCGGCACTCAAGTAGGAACCGAATGGAGAGATGAGAAAGGCCCGGTGGCTAAAATGGCCGCTTCAACCGGTACGGATGTATCTACTTATACACGAGAACGTCCAGGCATGAGCGCTTTTATTCTTGAAGATGGCAAAGTCTATCATACTTATTCAGCCTATTCGCGCGGTCTTGATGCGCTCTGGGGAATGTATACCTGGCTTGATCGCGCACCTAAAGGTCGTAATGAAAACGATGCGTGGGTACGTCGACACGATGAATATTAAAGGAATGAAGATGAAATTAAATTTATTGAAAGTGTTTCTGTTTATTACGGGTTTGATTTTTGCGTTTGGGATATATCCGTTAACACTCGTTTGGCCCTCCGGATGGGCTTGGCACGAGGGTGGGCAATCTCCCTACCTACAGATGATTATTGGCATTTACTTTACTTTAGGGATTTTCTTAATCATCGCCTCACGCGATCCACTAAAACATCGAAGCTTGATTTGGTTTACCGTATGGTCGAGTTTGGTTCATGGCGGCATCATGGCAGTTCAATCATTTGTGTATCCGAATCAAATGGGACACTTGCTTGGAGATGTTCCTGCCTTGGTCTTAGTGGCTGCAGTTTTAGCCTATTTAATGCCCAAAGAAACGGCTTAATGAAAACGCCTGCTGTATTTGTTTGTGGACTTTTGTGCGATGAATCCGTTTGGGCGAATCAAATCAAAAGCTGTAGTGATGTTGCTGAAATTAAAGTGGTAAATACTACGCAAGATACGCCTCAAAAAATGGTCGAGGAAATTTTAGATCAAGCACCCCCTCATTTTGCGCTGGCTGGACATTCTATGGGAGGATGGCTTTGTTTAGAAGTCATGAAAAAAGCGAAAGACCGCGTAACAAAACTCTGTCTCTTGAATACGACTGCGAAACCAGACACGGAAGCAAAACAATTAAAACGACACCAAATGATTCAGCAGGTGGAAAAAGGGGAGTTTCCTGAGGTTGTGCAAGAACTGGTAAATAGTTTTGTCTACAGTCCTTCAATCAAAAATCAGGTTGAGAAGATGCTTTTAAAGTCAGGTGCAGAAAAGTTTATACGCCAAGAAAATGCCATGCTTAAAAGAGAGGAGTGCTTTTCTGTTTTACCGACTATTCAATGCCCGACCCTTGTCGTACATTCAACGATGGATAAAGTTTTCCATCTTGACGATCTTCAAGAAATCACGGACGGCATTCAAAAAGCGAATCTGGTCATTATTGAAGAGTGTGGACATATGAGCCTTCTTGAAAAGCCCGATAGAGTCAACATCCTTCTTTCAAACTGGTTAAAAAGCTAAATTCATCGAAACGATCAATTCTTGAACCGTAAATTTGATCGAACGCTTTAAGAATAGAGTAGTAGGGCCCGGAGTATCAAAACCGTTTAATTCAGCGGCATTTGCCGTGTTTTTAAACTGAGCCGAACCCGTTTGCATATAGGTATAGCCGATATTGATGAAGTAATTTTCATTCAAGAAATATCGATAAGCAATTCTAGCTGCTCCGCCCCAAAGCGTTTTGTTCGCTTTAACTGAGCCTGATGTCAAGTGATCTCCCGTTCCATTAGGGGTGTGAATAGAGGAAACGTAAATAGTGTTAGAGCCGTTAAATACAACCGGTCCTATTCCAAAGTATACAATCCCACTGCAAACTTCTTTACCTATGCTCGCGAGTAACAGCACTTCATTATTCAATCTCGTGATAGAGGTGAAGTCCCTTAAAACTTCAGGTCCGAAAAAATTTATGCTTGAGAAAGTGGCATTGGGAAGGATTTGACCTCGGCTACTGCCCACATTGCAAGTTTTATAGTTAATGTATTTCCATTCGGCCGATAGGTCGACTAACCAATCGCCGCAAAAATTAAATTGATGGCCTAGCGTTACCATCGGAACCCATCTATTTTTGTGGGTATTGTAGTGATCTTTGCCGCTTCTATCCTCGCTCGAAGATAAATTCGATTTAAAATTCTCATCAATCGTATTAATTCCAAATCCTACGCCCGCATAAAATCCAAATAGAGAATGGCTCGCAAAAATCGCACAAAAGAGAAATAGCTTTTTCATTTTCGTTTCCAATGTAAGAAAAGCTTGATATTGCTTTTGAGTATATTTTTGCAAGATATTGAAGAGGAAAGAATAAATTTGAATTTTAAATATTCCTTCGCTACAAACCAAGAATAATTTTAGGGCGGGTATGTTTCGATTCTCTTTTATTGCATTAGTTTGTTTTGCAAGTGTTCAACTGGAAGGAACAGACACCGGCCCGCTTTATCGCGCTTCGCTTCGACATATTGAATGTGGAGGGATTGGTTATAAAGAAGGTTACACAACCTTGGAAACGTTTTTCGCGACAGACCCGAGCTTTTGGAATATCACTCCTTTCTTGGATGTAAGAGGCCACCTATTTAACGACGGAAGATGGGCGGCGAATGCTGGGATAGGATTAAGAACTCAGTGTGGTAACCGAATTTGGGGGATAAATACTTATTATGATTATAGAAATGCCTATCGCTTAGACGCAAATCAAATCGGGCTAGGACTTGAAAGCCTGGGCGAAGACTTTGATTTTCGCATAAATGGTTATCTGCCGATTGGCAAAAAGAACAGCAATCCTTACGATCCTACTTTTGGATCTTTTTCGGGTAATAATTTACTTGTGTCGCAAAAATATCACTCTGCGATGAAAGGAGCCAATGCGGAACTCGGCTATCACTTGGGTAATTCCGAATGCTTGGATTTATATGTTGCAGCCGGCCCCTATTATTATGTGGGAGAGGTTGCTCGCTCCACTTGGGGAGGAAAAGCGCGTGTCGTTGGCACATTCAATGACTTTTTAACAATTGAGTTTAGCGACTCGTATGACCGCGCCTTCCATAATAATTTCCAAGGCCAAATTGGTATTAACTTCACCTTTGGTCCGCAAGCAAAAGATCGAGATTGCAATTGCAGATCATTTAATCGCCGAATGCTGCAGTCTGTCGATAGACAAGAGATTATAGTTATTGATAGCGGAAGAAAAAAAACGGTTGCTATTGATCCGAGTACGGGCCTGCCCTATTTCTTTGTGTTCGTTGACAATACAAGCAGTTCGGATGGCACCTTTGAAAGCCCCTATCACAGCTTTGCCCAAGCGCAAGATAATTCCTCTGCAAATAACATTATCTACGTATTCCCTGGCGACGGAACAACGACAGGTATGGATTCGGGAATAGAGCTGAAAGCGAATCAAAAGCTTTGGGGTTCGGGTGTTAGCCATTCCATCCTCACGTCTCAAGGTGAAATCGCTATCCCTAAGTTAAGTAGCACTTCTCCTACCATTACGAATACTAATATCGATACAGAAGGCAATGCAATTACTTTGGCAACTAATAATGCTATAAGCGGTTTTACCATTACTTCCGCTTTGAATGATGCAATCTATGGAGCCGATCCTCAAAGTTTAGATGTATCTTTATGCACTTTCAAAAATACAGGAACCTTTGCGATTGAAAGTGCTTTTTCAGGCAATGCATCCGTAGTTTTAAAGAACAATCAGTTTTTGGATAACGTTAATGGAGTGTATTTAACATTCAATGGAACGTCTAACTTCATCTGCTCTAATAATATATTTAGCGGTCAAACTTCCGTATCAAGTGCTCCAATAGAGATATCGGCAGATAGTAATGTCCTTACTGCAAATATTGAGAATAACGTTATAAAGGACAATGAAGCGGGAAGCATTCGGTTTGGCCTCAGTAATGTCGTTGATGCCGATATCAAGGTGCTGAACAATACAATCACAAACAATGGAACGGGATCTCAGTCAAGCTTGGCTTCGAGCGTCTCAATACTTACAAACGGCACAACAGGGAATTGCTCAATTTTAATAAAAGATAATAACTTCTCGGGCAATGATTCCAATTCCCTATATCTACATACCTCGGGCGCTTTTACAAATCTTGCAGTTACAGCATCCGCAAACACGATGTTAAATAATGGAGGTTCCGCTTTAGTCCTTGCGACACCATCCGAAAATTTGACCGTCCTTGCAACAGACAATAGCATTACGCATTGTAATGATAACGGAATCGCGGTCATCGGATCAGGATCTACAGCCGCGGGTAATATTACTATTAGTAACAACACGATTACTGATATTGGAAATGCTTCAAATGGAATCGTTGTAAATCAAGATTTTACAGCGCTAAATCTATCTATATCGAATAACGAAATCAATCGATGCGAAGGGACGGGCATTATTAGTTATGCTCCGACCGGTATAGAGTCTTTAACATTGAATGTCTCGGGAAATACGATCAGCAATTGCCAAAATCTTTCTTCCAACGCGGCAGCCGGTCTTGATATCGAGCAGTATACAAACCTAGAAGGTTCAGTAATTAATAATACTTTCGCTGATAATACAGGCGTAAACTTATTCATCGGTTCCACTCTTCCAACTCCTACAACCTGTTTAAATCTATCCGGAAACAATAGTACCGATTATCTCTTAAGTAATCCGGTTGATGGCACCTTTAACTTAAGTCCTTGCGATGTTAACTCCGCAAACGTAGGCACGATAAACTCATCCGGTACAATCACCCCCGTGCAATCTTGTCCGGATGCCGCCGCATGCCCTCCCTAAAAAGGGGGCAATCAATTGAAATTTTAAAAAAATAATACCAAATATTTTGATTTTCATTAAAATCCAGAAATCATTCAGGAATATCTTCAGTCAATTGGCTAAATCAAAATAGCTAGATATGGCCTGTTTCTAAAAAGTTAAAAAAAGGAACATCGTGTTAAAAAGATTATTTTTTTCTACGTTTCTAGTATTGACGCCACTTGCCCTGGCTATTGCTGGAGAAAGCAATTTCGATGTCAAATCCCTTTCTAAGGAAATGGGTTTTGATGCAGTGAATTTGGATCTAGGAGATAGAGAACTAGGTTTTCAAGTCTTCCATTCAGATAAAGAATTCCGGATGCAGGACCGTAGTCAGTATGAAGATCATTTTTATGATTATATTATTGTCGGTAATGGAACTGCAGGAGCTACTCTTGCAAATAAGCTAACATCCAATAACAGCACTAAAGTCTTAGTCATTGAAGCGGGTGCGAACCATTCTACAGATCCTGTTGTTACTGCGGCTGGATTTGATTTAAACACAATTACTTATGATCCAAGATATGCAGTTACTTATACATCCCCTCCTTTTTCCACAGCTCCCACAGGGCAAGTATTCACTTATACTGAAGGTAGGATGTGGGGCGGCGGTAGTGGTCACCATTATCTAAATTATGTCAGAGGAAGCCCTGTAATCTATGATGCATGGGCGACGGCTTCTGGCAATACTCAATGGGCTTATAATAATCTTTTGCCCACATTGAAGAATTTCGAAACATACACGCCAAATGGAACATCCATTAATGCTGCGGAAAGAGGCACTACAGGCCCTGTATATTCCACTCAGCAAGCTCCAGCCACAAGTAACCCTTGGTCTACCGCTATCCAAACAGCGTTCAACATTCCCTATGTGGATGACTATAACGATGCGACGCAAAGTCCTGTCGGAGTATCTGCAAGACAATTGTTTGTTACCCCGGACAATACGACTAGATCATGGGCTGTTTCTGCTTATTTAACACCGGGTGTGGTTGTAGATGAAAACGGAAATGGTTTAGGTGGAAGAAAATTAAAAATCATTTCAAATTCTCTTGTAAATAACATTATTTGGAATGGTACCACAGCCATTGGTGTTGAATTTATCCAAGCGGGAGATGATCAAAGAGCAGTTAAAGTTTATGCAAAGAAGCAAATCATCTTAGCTGCAGGTGCCATTAACTCTCCTGCAATTCTTGAACGTTCTGGAGTAGGTGATCCTGCCGTACTAAATGCACTTGGTATTCCTGTAGTTGTAGCAAACACAAACGTGGGCGCCAACATGAAAAACCATTATGGAACTATTGCTTACGTTGAAGGATCTACTCCTCAAGTGTTGGTCGCATTTACAGACATGTATCCCTACATGCCTAATGATGGCGCAAGAAGATATCAACTTTTCGCGCAAAATGTAGGCAACCAAGTGAGGATTCAAGGGTGGAATTTAAACCCTCAAAGTACCGGTACTGTGCACATCATCAATAGGAGTGCATTGACACAGCCTAAAATCAACTTTAATTTCTACTCAGACGGTGCTTATGGAGACGCAGGATCAGATGCTAATTTGGCTATTTCCTTCTTCAAACTCGTAGCAGACACTGCAACCGCTATGAGTGCAACAGTAACAAATCCATCCCCAACTCAGTACGGTTCTGATGCGTTACTATTTGCTGCAGCTCAAGGGGCAACAGCCACACCTGTCTCCTCGACTGAACCTATTTTAGGTAATTTCCTTAACGTTGTAATCACTAACCATATGGTTGGTACGACAAAAATGGGAACGTCAGTTGCAAACGGTGTTGTTGATGGAAACTTAAACGTAATTGGTGTTAATAAAGTTAAAATTATCGACATCGGGGTTGCGCCACAGATCCCTGATGGTAACACCTGTGTGAGTGCTTATGCACTAGGTGAAAAAGCCTACGATATTATTATCGCTGGCAACTAATCTTGAATGGATAGCCCCGGGAAATTTTCCCGGGGCTATTTTTGTCAAAAAAGAATGGCGGTTAACTTCTTTTCCAAAAGCGGATTTTACGACACTCTTGAATAAATGTTTTAATATCCTGTTTTTTGGAAAATTCTATACAACCATTATCTAAGTCAGAGGTAAGGGAGAACTTTTCAAAAAGCTTTTTTGCTTCCGTTGAAAAACCGATAAATTTTTTGTGTGTTAAGGCATCCATTAAGAACTGACGTGCGGCTGGATGTTTGGATAATGCTTTTGCCCCTTCAGAGGTCGCTATGATTGAAACGGCATCAAAAAGAACGGAGGGGGCTCCTTCAATGTTGTGATCCGCATCGACATTGGATCAAAAGCCTACTATATTATTATCGCTGGTAACTAGTCATAGATAATAGCCTTGTGAATATTCCAAGGACTTTATTTGTATCTAAGAAGATGTTGTAGAAAAAAGTGCTACTGATGAGATTTTGATATATTCATTTTGTTCTATGAAAAAACTGCCTCTTAAAGTTCCTGTATACCTACTCACGACCGCTGATAATCTTCTTTGAGTAATTTCAAAATCATCGGCATCTAATAGACTGATATATATTGTACCGTCTCCTCCAAACATCGGCTCTTTAATAGTAACGACGTACGAAAGAGTGATAGATGATTTGGAATCTTTGATGCCTCTTAGTTTGATGATTGAAGTTTCGTCTTCAAAAACCAAGGTGTTTGATTCAGAGATATATTGCTTTTTATATTCTGCAAAAGCTGAGTTAAATGAAAATAAGAATAATGTGACTGTAATTGTTTTTAGTAATGTGTTCATGTTTTATTTGTTTTAAACTATTTTAATTACAATTTATTTTATTTAAATGAAGGATTCTTGTCATTTTATAAATAATAAAAAGGTGCAACTGCTAAAACGTGAATTTAAAGAGATTGTTTAGTTTGTAGGAAGGCTAAGTAAGGGTTCGGCTATTCACCGCTGAATTTTTAAGAATTTCCATAATTCAGTGTTCACTGCTTAACGTTGTTAAGAGAATATTTTAACCCTATGGAAAAAACAAAAAGAGTTTCATAAAAACTCCTTTTTAAGAAACTCCGGAAGAAGGATTCGAACCTACGACCAATTGATTAACAGTCAACTGCTCTACCACTGAGCTATTCCGGATCAGAGATGGCACTAGAATAAAAGGGGTGGGAATTTTATTCAAGGAGGAATTGATTGTGGAAATCGCTAGCCCTTCTGGACTAGGTATGGGGCTAATTTGCTAACTCGATATAGCTCCTGTAGAGTAAAGAGGTAGGTTCGATCGGTGCCAATTTCACGAGATAAAATTAATTTTTCAATTGCGCAAGTAGAGATGCGCATGAGTTCTTTGTGGTGTGTAATGCAAAAATTTAAACGGCAGATTTCTTCTAATAAATCATTCTGATTAGTGATAGTAACATTGTTGTGGGTATGCTGGACGTGGTAATGAGGGATGCTCGGATCAAAAGGTGTCGTTGTCATTTGGGTGTTATAAACGTGTTCAATTTGAGGTAAGTAGGAGGTGACCACTGTGGGCACAAAGTGAGAGTACGATCTTTGGTAACAACTGTCCGTTGAGGGATAGGGAAAAAGGGGGGCATTGTCGAAATCAAAATCAAGAAAATCGGGGACCACTGAGTTTGGATCAAAAGCCATAGGGCACCTAACCGGGGTTATGTCTAATCATTTCTTTCACTCTGAACTTCAGCCCTTTTGTTTTGCCGATTTCAGCGGAAAGGGCATCGATAATGATCATGTCATTATGTCCCTTCAGCACTTTTTCAAAGTAGGTGAGGTCTTGATATATTTTATCTAGATATTCATAGGGACGTAGGGTGTTTTCTAAAAAGGGTTTGAAGCAGTGGTGAATTTCGTGCTGATTACTGATAAGATCGATTTTGAGGGAAGGAGACGGGCTGTCATAAATAATAGTGAAGATAGCCATATTATTTTGTTATAAACAGATGAGATTAATTGTGGCTAGTATTAAGAAAAGGGGAAGCAAATGCTTCCCCTTTAGAATTTTAGTAGTCCATAGCAGGGGCAGCGGAGGCTTTTTCTTCTTTTACTTCAGCGACGATCGCTTGAGTGGTTAGAAGAATGCCGGCAACCGAGGAAGAATTGGTGATTGCGGTACGTACGACTTTAGTTGGGTCGATAATACCTGCTTTCATCATGTCTTCGTATTTGCCATCGAGGGCGTTGAAGCCGAAGTTAACATCTTTGTTGCCTTCAACTTCTTTTAAAACGATAGCGCCTTCAAAGCCTGCGTTTTCCGAAATACGTCGAAGAGGCTCGGAGAGAGCTCTTGCGATAATGCGTGCGCCTGTTTGTTCGTCACCTTTAAGTGTTTCTGCAAGTGCGAGAACAGCAGGGATAGCACGAACGAGAGCGACACCACCACCCGGAAGAATCCCTTCTTCAACGGCTGCATGAGTTGCATGTTGCGCATCATCCACGCGATCTTTTTTCTCTTTCATTTCGATTTCAGTCGGAGCGCCTACACGAATAACCGCAACGCCGCCTGCTAGTTTTGCAAGACGCTCGAGAAGTTTTTCTTTGTCGTAGTCCGATGTAGACTCTTCAACTTGACGCTTAATTAAAGCGGCTCTTTCTTGAATCTTTTTCTTTTCGCCCGCACCTTCCACGATCGTTGTGTCGTCTTTTGACACGGTGATCTTTTTCGCGCGACCGAGGTCGTTAATCGTAAGATTCTCAAGTTTTTCACCGAGATCTTCCGAGATGAATTTGCCGTTTGTCAAAATCGCAATGTCTTCGAGGATGGCTTTGCGGCGGTCGCCGAAACCGGGAGCTTTAACAGCACAGATTTTTAAGCCGGCTCTTAAACGGTTAACAACGAGCGTAGCGAGCGCTTCGCCTTCTACATCTTCAGCAATAATCAAAAGCGGTTTTCCTGATTCAGCCACTTGGGTAAGAATAGGAATTAACTCTTTTAGGCCGTTGATTTTTTTCTCGTGAATGAGAATGTAGGCATCTTCAAGAATGCACTCTTGTGTTTCAGGTGATGTCATGAAGTACGCGGATAAATACCCACGGTCAAAATTCATCCCTTCAACTACATCAAGCGTTGTTTCAAAGCCTTTTGCTTCTTCAACCGTAACGGTTCCGTTTTTGCCAACGCGATCAATCGCTTCCGCAATGATTTTTCCGATTTCTTTGTCGTTGTTAGCAGATACAGTTGCAACTTGCGCAATTTCTTGGCTTGTTTCAACTTTTTTGCTGCGTTTTGTGAGGTCTTTCACTACTACATCAACCGCTTTTTCAATGCCGCGCTTTAAATCCATTGGATTTGCGCCGGCAGCGACGTTTCTTAAGCCTTCCGTGTAGATCGCTTCAGCAAGAACAGTTGCGGTGGTAGTTCCGTCGCCCGCTTTATCTGCGGTTTTACTCGCGACTTCTTTAACCATTTGCGCGCCCATATTTTCGAACTTGTCTTCAAGTTCGATCTCTTTTGCAACAGTCACACCGTCTTTTGTGATGTGAGGGGAGCCGTACGATTTGTCGATAATAACGTTACGACCTTTTGGGCCGAGTGTGACTTTTACTGCATCAGCGAGCGTTTTCACGCCTTTTAAAATTTTCTGACGCGCTTCTTCTTTAAATAGGATGTCTTTTGGTGCCATAGTCTATTCCTTATTTTTCAATAACGGCGATGATGTCATCTGCGCGTAAAATAATATATTCTTGATCTTCGAGAGTTACTTCTTGACCGGAGTATTTTTCCATCAAGATGGTGTCACCCACTTTTACCGGCATCGGAATCAAATTTCCGCTTTTGTCTTTTTTGCCGGTTCCAACTGCCACTACTTCTGCTTGTTCTTGTTTTTTCTTTGCAGTGTCGGGGAGGATGATTCCACCTTTTAATGTTTCTTCGGCTTCAAGACGTCTAACGAGCACTCGGTTGCCGAGAGGGCGAAGAGCTGGCGCTTTAGTCTTAGTTTGTGTGGATGCCATAAAGTCGTCTCCTTTTGGGAATTAGGATAATCGGGTTCATATTTTTTAGCAATCACTTGATTAAAGTGCTAAGTTTAGTTACGAGGTCATCAAAATAATTGATAGCGCCCATAATCGGTTCGGGTGAATCCATTCTCACTCCCGCTTGTTCCAATGTTTCGATTGGGTATCTACTCGAGCCACTTCTTAAGAAGTTGAGGTAGGCTTCTTGGTCGTTTGCTCCGCCTTTCAAAACTTTATTTGCTAAAGCGAGAGCTGCCGATACGCCCGTTGCATATTGGAATACGTAGAAGTTGTAATAGAAGTGAGGGATTCTCGACCATTCGATTGCAATGATGTCATCTACAACAACACCAGGTCCAAAATACTCTTTTGCAAGTTCGTAATAGGTGGTTTTAAGGGCTTGGGGAGTAAGTGGAATGTTTTGTTCAGCCATTTCGTGAATTTTTAATTCAAATTCAGCAAACATAGTTTGTCTAAACAGGGTTCCACGAATGTCATCTAATTTTTGCGTAATTAAGAAGATCTTTTCTTGATCACTCTTCAGTGTGTTCAGCAAGTGATGATTTAAGAGCTCTTCATTAAAGGTAGAGGCCACTTCGGCTAAGAAGATAGGATAATCCCCGTAATGATACGGCTGTGTTTTTCTTGTAAGAAGCGAATGCATGCTGTGGCCCGCTTCATGAGCAAGGGTGAATACATCTCTCATTAGATTTTTATAATTCATCAAGATGTAAGGATCGGTATCGTAGCAGCCGCTTGAATAGGCGCCGGAGCGCTTATTTTTGTTTTCATATCTATCAACCCAACGATCCGATTTTAAACCTTTCTCAATTGCGGAAGTGTAATCGCTGCCCAGAGGTTTAAAAGCGTCGATTAATAATTTCTCCGCATCCGGATACTCAACTTTCATATCAAGACTAGGTGTGAGGGGCACCATCATGTCAAAGAGGTGGATATCATCCAGTCCTAATATTTTTTTACGAAGATCAAAATATCGGTATAGAGGCTTTAAATTTTGTTTTACTGTGGAGATTAGCTGACGATAGACTTTTGGATCGATTTTATTTGGATAAAGGGCGGCGTCAAGGGCGGAAGGGAATCGTCTTGCACGAGCATTGAAAATATTTCTTTCGACCGCTCCTCTTAGTAATTCCGCTAAAGTGTTTTGATATTGAGCAAAAACATGGTGATACGTTTCAAAAGCGTTTTGTCTTAAGGTGCGATCAGGAGATCTCAATAAGACTTGATAATTTCCGTGAGTAATCGGGTAGACTTTATTATTGCTGTCGATCGCCTCGCCAAATTTCAGGTCTGCATCATTTAGCGCGCTAAAAGTTTTGTAGGAGGTTGAAAGAGCGTTTCCGGATAAAGCAATTAATCGCTCCTCTTCTTTTGAAAGAGTGTGAGGCTTCATGCGGAAGATTTTTTCTAAGTGAAAGCGAAAGTCTTTGAGTGCAGGCGAGTTAAGATACTCTTTCATCTTTTCTTCGCTGAGAGAAAGGAGCTCCGGCTCAAACCAGCTCATTCCAACGCCGTAGTCATTCATCACTCCCATCATTTGAATGAAAGCGCCTTTGTTTTCAGTGTCGGCAATATCTTCGTCATGACGAAGGTGGGCATAGGTATATAATTTGGTTAATTGTCTTTCTAAATTAAAGTTTGCATCTAGTGATTTTTTTAATACTTCAGGCCCTTCATGTAGTTTGCCTTTGTATTGAAGAAGATTAGTTAGATTAAGTTTATTATCTTTTAAAAGGGAGTTAAGTGCTTTTTTCCAGTCTTCTAAATCATTGAAAATGGCTTCGACTTTCCAGCGGTTTTCTTTTGTAACTTCTGATCTGTTCATCATTTTTCACCTCAAATGGGCGTATTGTATATTAAAATTCTCTTTTGTGGTACCTCCTAAATTAATGCTGAAAAAAGCCACTTTCGTTGTAAAAAATGACCGCGGGCTCCATACCCGTCCTGCTACGGAGTTCGTTAAACTGGCTTCGAAGTATAAGTGTGATTTACGCTTAAAATTCCGTAAGATGGAGGTGAATGGCAAATCCCTCCTTGGTATTTTAATGTTAGCTGCAACTAAAGGATCGAAGCTTCGTCTGGAAGCGACAGGGATCGATGCCGAGGAAGCTCTGCAGGATCTCGTTGGCCTCGCCAATAACCAATTTAA
>JAGVJG010000112.1 GCA_020051235.1 Parachlamydiales bacterium
CACAGTATTATGAATCCGTTGAGAAAACTCCCGGTTTAAAAAAAGTCGTAAAGTTTATAACTCAGCTTTTACCTACTACACGAAGCTATAATCCGATCATGTCGCTCCTTAAGCGATATATTCCTGCTCTGTTAAAGGATACCCTTGATATAGCCGGACATCAATATGTTCATTTATCTACTGAAGAGAAGACAAAGAAAGTTCTCTGTGATTTTTCCGTAAAGTTCGCAAAATTTTGGGATGAAAATAAGGATAAATCTAATGTTGCAAACCTCTTTATCGAACAGTTCATAACACCTGTTGTAAATACGCAATTAATTCCTGAAACTTTAAGAAAAATGGCGATGAAATTTCTGGCCGGTTATCTTAAAGATAAATTTGTTACGAATAGGGCTCAAATCGATGCATTTGCAAAGGCTCTTCTTATAGAAGTTCCGGTTCTAGAAAAGGATCCGGTATTTGCGTATGCTGCTGAAGTTAGACAAAAATCAGAGGCTTTATCAAAGAAGTTTAGCCCGGCCTTTATCAATCTAGTTCCACCCGAATATCGTGACTTTGTGCCTGTAAGTTATGTTGAGCCTGTTATTACTTCGGCATTCTACCACATCTTTGGAAGGCTACAGCTTAAGTTTAATGCAAAGAACTTTGACGAGCTTCAATCTAAAGTCATTGCACATGCCCACGTAAAAATTAAGGAAATTGCCAATAGAGGCAGACAAGATAGAGCTTTAAATCGATTAACTCCTCAATCTTTTAATGAGATTGCCAAAGAGCTTATTGATGACATTCTTCCCGGATTAAATTTAGCAACCCATATCGGATATGGGGAGTTAGCGAAGATTTTATTTAATGCGCACGATGTTTTATCCCATGAAGAATCCTCTCCAAGGGGAGAAGTTTTCGGCCCTGATGCAGACAAAGAGATTAAGCCCTTTTTACAGTCGGCTTCAAGAAAAATTCTTGAGCTCGTGTTGAAAGAGCCTCTTTCAATTGTTTCAGACATCGTAGCATTGAAACCTCAAGAGCTCAATAATCCTGATACTTTCTCCATCGCTGAAAAAGGGCTCACTAACCAACTGTTAGTAGGATTTAAGAATCTTTTTAAAAATGATCCGGAAGAAGAAGATCCTGCACTCTACCAGCAATTTGGAAATTGGGTTGACCTGATTCCTTTTGATAAAAGTGATAAGTTGAACGAGGGTGTGGCTAAAGTGGAAGTCCAAGGCCTGCTCTCTCATATTCATCCCGATTATCAACCTTATTTCATAGCTTGGCTTGAAAAGAAACTACCCAAAGAACAGATCGGTTCATTCGCCGCCTTTCTAAATGAAACTAAAGAGATCGGTGAATTGTTGAAGCCGTTAACTCCGCTCTTTAGGGCAAAAGAAGCGAATAGGGTAGGTTTTGAAAAGGGCGCAGCGGTTTTGCTTAAATCCATGAAGGATTATGGCGATCTTAAGAATGAGCTTTATCAAGAATTTAGCTTATGGGTAAAAAATAGTGGTTACAAATCTTTCCCCTATTCTTTAACTGAAGTTGAGAAAAATGATGCCATTGAAGCATTGCTAAACAAAGTTCCTGAGAAATGTCGTGATTATCTCTTCCTGCTTTTGGAGCATCATTTCAATGATCCAAAAGAGATTGCTAGTTTCGCTCGATACCTGATGGATAAGAAGTTTGATGACATTGTTCCTTTGATTCTTAATATAAAAGCGCTTGATAAAGTTACAGGTACAATATTATTAAAAAAACTCCTTCCTAGCTTAAGTAAATATCCATTGTTTGTTGACGTTGTCACCGATTTATTGCCAGAGACATTGTTCAGAATGATGAAAGCGCTTCCTTTGAAGATTGCAGCGAATCTCTCTCAAGATATTGAATCCTTTGAAAATCCCCCTACAGAAAAAGGGATGGCCTTAGGCAAGCTTTTAAAAAGCTGTAAGCCTTTAATTGATGAGATCAGTAAAACGGCGAAACATAAAGGTGTTGAGCTGGGTCCCCATTTAACGGGATTTATAGTTGAGAAAGCCGCTATTCATATTGTTAACAACTATCAATTGATTGCTAACTCGTCTGACCCGGTTGCAGAGTTGATTGCGGAAGTTTCCAATTTGTATCCGCTTTTAAGCTTAAACGACCAACAGAGATCATGGCTTGCTTCTGACTTAATAACTTATTGCTTGCCGATGGTTAAAGCATTTGAAGAGCGGGGTCATGCAGCTGTCGAAAAAATCCTTAAAGAGGGTCTCGACAAGTTGAAAATGAAGGATCTTACCGTTTACCAAACCGATTTGATTAATCTTTTATTCCCTGATGTATCTGAAGAAGACAAAGCCAAATTCGGAGCTCAACTTACCAGAGGGGTTGATGCGCTTAGTAAATTTATTATTGATCAAATTAAAAAATCATCCGCGAAGAAGGTAGATGATGTTCTAGCTTCCGTCTTGACAACGGATAATAATTTATGGTCTGAAGTTCGAAGACAGTTAAATACTCTTCTACTTAAAGGGATTCGTAACTTACTCGTAAAAGTTGAAAAAGAAGAGCCGGGCCTTTCCAAAATTAATTTAGTTTCCAGATCGTTGCAATATCTTTGCAAGATGGTTTTTGAATCGGCTAATAACGTAGAATTGGCAGGATCTTTATTTGATTTATTTGAGATGGAGCAAGATCTTAATATTGATCTTAAATCGATAAGAAATGATATCCTTCCGAAGCTCCTTTCCAAATATCGCTATCAACTTTTTGCATGGATCGATGAAATCGAAGAGAATGAAGAGATCATTAAAAAAGTCTTTGAAAAAGATTTAGTTAATGAGGCGGTTGATAAAATTAGCAATATTTGGTTAAGAGACTTTATTCCCTTTTTCCTTTCTGGAAAAAAGGATGAAGTAGCTGTCTTGTTAAAAGATCAAATTAATAAGTTTTTAAAGATCGATTGGATAACAGACAATGAACTTCCTTTGATAGAAGCCAATCTTCAAGCTTTAAGTGAAAATCCTGAGACAAATCCGATCCGACCAGGACTTGAATTTGCCGGTAAATACACCCAAGCTTTCATATTAAAAGTGGTTGCCACCCTTTTTGAAGGTAAAGATCTAACTGATTTGGCTGATCAAATCGGTCGAATGGTGATTAAGGATGCGGCAAGTTACTTTCAAATGGTTAAAACTGTAAAAAACCAGATAGGGGCAAAACATTTAACCGAGAATAATTTAAGAGCTCGCTTAGGTCCTCTCTTTAGCGATGCAATGCCGCTTGAAGGAGAATTGACGGACCGTAAGAAAGCTTTTTATCAAAAAACGTCGTTAAAAATAGCTTTGCATGGGGGGATTGATGAAGACGATCTTCCTATGATTGACGTCTTACAAAGCCCTGTGCACGAGCTCATATTGCAAAATCTATTGCCGCAAGTATTACATTCTATTGTGAACAATGTAGGCTCAACAAAAACCATTAATACGGCTCTTATTAAAACAATTGAAAATGTTTTGCGAAATTTAAAAGCAGATTGGTCTAAAGAAGAGCAAGAATATGAAAGGGTGCATGTCCTCCTTGACGATTTGAACTATCGTTTATGCTATCGATTTAACTTTGATGATGAAGATGTACAGAACTTTATCGAGCGTGTTAAACATACTGATAAAAGTGTGAAAAACGTAGTTGATGTCGTCTTTTTGATAAAAAAATTGATTACTGACTGTAAGAATCAGTACGGCGCAGACTCCGTTCAAATGGATGATATGTTTACCTTTGTAATCAATTCGGTTCATAAGAATTTTGGGCTTGATGATTTACAGAGCTTGTTTAGAGGCGTTTTATTGAGAACGCAGGATATCGAGAATAAGTGGAAGTCTCTGAAGGAGAATACAGAATTTGTAGAACACCTTCGTCAGCTTTTAGATGGCATTATTATGCTTGCGCCTTCAAAGCTATTAGCCGCTTTATTCCAGATCAATTCCATCAGTGAAATGGGCGCTGTTCAGGTGGGGGTAATGTACGAGCAATTTATGCGGGAGCAGACCTTTGTTGATTGGGTTAATAATGGCATTGAATCCCTGTTGCCTTCGATGATTCCGAATGGTCAATTCGTGGATGGTAAGTTTGTTTCGAAAACCGAAGCTCCTTTATCGGTCGTCCATGTAGATGTGCCCTATAGTCGTTACGATGAAGCCAGAGATAAAAAGAAGATTATAAATGGTACCGTTAAAATCGCAGTGGATGGGTTTGAAAAGTCGATTTCAAGAAAAATGTGGACCTTCTTTAGAGATCTTAGAATGAAATTTGGTTTATTCATGATGAAACTATTTGGCCTAAGAGTGGTCAAAATTCGTGATTTTATAAATAAAGTATATGATTTCATTTTAAATAATTATGTTGTCAAAATTATTTGCGGGGCTATTGGTTTTGCTATCGGCTTTATATTTAAGAAATTGGCCGACTGGTGCTGGATCCGCTGGGAAGTAAAGCCTCATTATGATGGCGTTCATTCTACTTATAGTAAAAACTTTATAGCTTTAATGTTTGAAAAAGTCTTGGATAAGGTATTAGAAGCTCCTCTAAATGAGCAGCCTGCGGATTAATAAAATCTTAATAAAAATTCGATATAATAGCCGCATATACTATACTTTTAGGCAAGATGGAACCCATAAGTCCACAAGTACCAAAACAACCAGACCCGGCTCCCGTTCCTGCGGCTCCCAGTCGCATTACTTCATTTTTTCAAAGTCTATTTACTGTTCCGTATAATGTTGTTGTTGCAGGCGTTTCTAATGGCGTCTCCGCTGTAGCCCATCGAGTCGAAAAGTCCTACGAATCCAGTGATCAAGAGTATTTAAGAAAATTGGTAGGAGACGATTCGCTTTATCATTTAGTTTGTCAGTTTTCTCCGCCCAATGATTTTGTTAGAGGATTTATTGTCCGTTTAGTTTCGAGTTACTGCAAAGAAATATACAAGGACAAAACCGGTTTAAGCAAAGATCACGTAATTACAGATATTATTTTATATTTAGATGAAAAAGTAAGTAATATTTTTATTAAAGCAGATCAATGTCGAGAAGATCCCAAATCAATTCAACTTCTATTTTTAACTCAAACAGATGAGCTGCTTGATAAACTATCGGGCGGTATACTGCAAGACCCCAAGTTTTATGAAATAACTAAACATATTGTTTCTTCAGCGACGGGAAAATTAATAGAACTGCCCACCGTAAAAGATGTGGTCATGACTCTTCTTCCTCGCTTCATGAAAAATACGGCACAAATCGATCCAAATGAAGACGGAGCTATTTCAAAGGTTATAAAAGAGGGCCTTGCTAAATTTCTTTATGAGCTCTGGCTTGCTAATCGCAAGGCTCAGACTATAAAGTCCGATGATCCATTATTAAAAGCGACATCAGGTATCACCAATGTATGGGTCAGAAAAAATTTAGCTAACCTTATCCCAGACAATCCTATTAAGAATATTCTTAAAGAAATTTTGCCACATACACGCAGTTTTAATGGTGTTTTAGATTTTATTGAAAAATATATTCCTAACTTTGTTGAAAGCGTTTACGACGATCTATACAAAAAATTTAATGCTACTTCTCATCGGGATTTTTTAGTAAAACTAAGCGGTGATTTACGTGAATTTTTCCGAGCCTATAAAGATAATAAAGAGATAGGAAATCATTTTGTCGACAGGTATTTAGGAGGACTAAAACAATCAAAATTAATTCCCAAGACCTTTAGGGATTTGGCCATTAAATCTTTCACCAAATATTTTAATGAGCAATTACTTAATAAATCCGTTTTAATAGAAAACTATATTGAAGCTCTCTGCAAAGAAACGGAAATATTTGTAAATGATCCAATGGTCGCCTTTTCTCAAGAAGCGAGAAGCAAAACAGATGGTTTAGCCGCACAATTTACTCCCAATTTTTTAAATCAGGTTCCGGATCGGTTTAAAAATTGTGTGGATGTTTCTGCGGCTGAAAAGCTTGTTTCAGAAGCTTTTTATCACGCTTTTGGTCGATTTAAACTAGAACTTGAAAAAGAAGATCCGGATCATCCTATACGATCCTTTGACGTGCTTCAAAGTAAAATCGTTGAAAGGGCTCACCAGGAAATTCAAAGATTACTCGCTCTCGGTAATGGCGCGATTCCCCAAACTTTCGGACCGGGTACGTTTACTGAGCTTGCTCAAGATTTGCTATCTAAAATCGCCCCGAGTTTAAATCACATCCCCGTGGTTAAAGGTGAATTCTCGAAGATTCTGTTTTACCTCTATTTGATTTTGGCTCACGAAGAAAAAGCTCCAAAGGGAGAGATATTTTCAACTTCCGTTGATGCTGAACTCACACCCTTTTTGAAAGAAGTGGTCAGTAAAATTCTTGATAAAGCATTAGAAGATAAAATCGCCTTGACTTCCAACTTATTTTTAACCCCCGAACAACTCTGTAATTCAAGAACTTTGGAGGTCGCCAAAAAGGCCCTATTTAACCATCTAATTACAGGTTTTAAATCTCTTTTTAAAAATGGAGACGATTCAGTACTTTTTGAAGGATTTAAGGGTAGGATCGGCTGGAATGTTCAAAGAGCGCTTAATTTAAGTGAAGCAGGCATTAAAAAGGAAGAATCTAAACTCTTTTCAAGAGTGCCGGCTAAATATCATGTTTATTTGCAAGAATGGCTATCTAAAGTAGTTAGGAGTCGAGCTGAATATGCCGCGGTGATTTCTGAATTGAACTATAAAAGTAGATATAGAGATATTTTACCACTACTCGAAAAAAAGGACCTATTAAATAACGGTTTTGAGTCGGGCGCTAAGCAGTTATTTTCTTTGTTTAGAAGATATGGAGAAGAAAAAGGGCTCATTTTTAACCGCTTTAAAAGCTGGGTTTCCCAATATTCATTTGATCCGGTTAAAGCACCTCCTATCTCGAATGTGGATGCAAGTTTTGAAACCAAAGCTTTTTTACATAAGTTTCCAAGAGATTTAAGAGACTATGCCTATGATTTATTAACCTATTACTCCAAAGATAATACAGGGGCATTAGCTAGACATTTAAATCATAAGCTTAATTTTGATGAGAAAGCTTTTTTAGAGTTTCTAAAAAGCGCTCAATTGCTCGATAAGAACGTAGGGACGAATTTTTTAAGACTTCTAACACCTAAACTTTGTGAATTCCCCCGTTTTATTGATAATATCACGGATTTATTGCCTGAAGTAGTTTTTAGATTGCTGGGTCCCTTGGCTGAAAAAATTGCGGCGAAAGGGGAAGTTGATGAGCTATCGCTTGAATTGTCTTCTCCAAAAGGGGGCGCGGAACTTGCAATTATACTAAAGAGTAATAAAGCGATAACTGAAGGAATACAAAGAAGCATTCATCTGGCATTACGTCCCAACGATATTCATTTAAAAGAGATTGCGAATCCAATAATTGGCCCAAATATGGCTCAATTATTGGTAGAAAAAGCCACTCTTCATTTATTAAAAAACTTTAGCCGGTACTCTGAGGGCGATTTATTAAGTTCTTTGGTTGAAAATCTTTCTCAAACGAATATCTTTATCTCAAATAAAGCTGACCTTACCATCTATGCAAAAGCACTTATAAATAATTTGTTTCCTGTTTTTGAGGCATTTGAAGATAAGGGGATAGAAGCTGTAGTGGATCTGCTTCAGGCCGTTCAGAAAAAATTTAGCGTTCCTGCTACCAAAATTTACCTCGATGACATAGAGCTTTTGCTATTAGACAAAGGTAAAGGGCTTGATACAACAAGAGACGTTAAGGATGCCCTTTTTAAAGTTGCAAATCAGTTATCAAAAATAATTATTCGCTCTGCTAAAGGCTCAGCCATTAAAAATTTTGATAAAGTCTTCCATAAGGCAATAAGATCTAATAATCCTATTACGTTGCATGCGGAAGATATACTGACAACTCAGATTTTAAAGGGTATTCGTAATTTAATTAGGAAAGTGGAAGTTGAAAATCCAGGTTCAAAAGAAACTTTAGTAACACGTATTTTGTCCTATACGCTTGAGAAAATGAGCGTGGCTTTAGTGGATACGAAGGAAGATAACTTTAAGGAACTAACGGTCACTCTCTTCGATCTATTGGGCATTCAAGAAGATTTAAATATTGATCTATCCGAACTAAAAACGGATATATTGCCTAAGTTGTTCATGCAATATCATCAGATTTTGACGAGATTGATAGATGAGATTCCTGCTAACAACAAACGTTTACAAGAAAAATACCCTAAAGTTCCTGAATTTTGCCGCATCCTTGGAACAGTATGGTTAAAAGAATTTATTCCTCATCACCTATCTACGGAAAGTGCAAAAGTCACTCCTAAATTAGTAAAAATCTTAAATGAGTTTTTCGAAACGACTGTTTTAGATAAAAAGGCGGAAGGTCTTTTATCTTCATCCCTTAAGACGTTGGCTTTAGCTTCTTCAAATGATCGCCTTCGTGGTTTTTATCGATTTTTAGGTCGCTATGTTCAAGGCTTTATGGTCCGCTTTTTAGCAGACTTTTTGACAGGCATTGAGCCCAAAGGGTTATCAGAGCTTATTGGACGAATGATGATTCAAAATAGCTCTGTTTATTTCCAGGAAGTTAAAAAGGCGAAAGGTAAATTGCCTTATGCTTATTTATTGACCGAATCCGATTTACAAGCAAAATTGGGAGCTCTTTACAGCAAAGGTATGCCTCTTGGAAAAGAAGAGTTAACAATCGATCAGCAAGCTTTTTATAGTGATTTAAGTGAGCGCATCTGTTTAAGAGCGGGTTTTTCAGATCCCGAAACCCTTCCAATGATGGATTTTGTACAAGAAAGTATGCACGATTCGATAATTGATACGGTGATACCGAATATTCTCTATTCTTCCTTAAGTAATGCGACTTCTAAGAAAACGCTTAACTTGGCTCTTCTTGGTTTTATTGATCAAATGAGAGAATCATTGAGTAAAGATTGGCTAGAAGAAGAAGAGAAATATGAGGCAGTTTTAAATATATTAATCG
>JAGVJG010000105.1 GCA_020051235.1 Parachlamydiales bacterium
CATACGCAAACAAACGTTATTCTTCACGAAACCCTGTTAATCCCTGGCCAAGTATTTAACACCGATCGTATCAAATTAACTGAAAAAAGGCTGATGAACATCGGCTATTTCAAAAAGGTAAACGTTTATGCCGTAAAGAGTGATGCTTCATCGACTCTTCCGGGTTGCTACCGGGATGTACATATTGAAGTAGAAGAAACCAGCACCGGTAAATTTGGATTGTTTGGCGGATTCTCCACAAATGACTCGCTTTTCGGGGGCGTTACTTTATCTGAAAATAATTTCAATATTAGAGGACTCGGCTCTTGCTGGAGTAAAGGCTTTAGAACTTTACGAGGCGGGGGTGAATATTTAAATATTTCGGCTCAAGTCGGTCAAAAAAGCCGTGAGTATGCCCTTTCATGGACGAAGCCCTACTTTATGGATACCAAGTGGAGCGTGGGCTTTGACATCGACAATAGCTTTAACCACTACATTTCCCATGCCTATACAATTGAAGCAAATGGACTTGTCTTAAGAGCAGGCCGTCAATTAAATTCCTTTATCCGCTTCCAGTGGCACTATCGTATCCGTGATAGCCATGTTGACGTCGAAACCCATACAAAACGACTACAAAGAGAGTTAGTCGAAGCAGAAAATGAACCTTTATCGAGCACACTTTCTCAAGAACAAAAAGATGCTAAAATAAAGCATGTAAACCACGAACTTGCCATTAATGAAAATATGAGAGAATTGGCTAAGTTAGACGGGGTTGTCTCTGCAACCGGCGTTTCTTTGGTTTATGATTCGACCGACAGCCCTATTAAACCTCGCAGTGGATTTAGATCAACCGCTGAGGTAGAAATAGCTGGACTCGGTGGAAATTACCAATTCTGGGCGTTTGCTTATAACAATACCTACTTATTCCCTCTTTCTTCCAAGCTTTGCATGAAATATAGAGCCGACTTCAAACTGTTAACTCCGTTTGCAGATACGACCTTTAATACCATGCCTCTTGATGAAAGATTATATATGGGGGGTAACAACTTTGTTCGTGGTTATAGACCTTACCATGCAGGTCCCCTCTTTTATGGAACCGATGTCCCTAAGGGGGGTATTTCGTTCCAATTGTATTCCATCGAAGCAAACTACGAGTTTAATGACCGTCTTGAGGCCTTCGTTTACTTTGACGCCGGTCACCTTTCCACCCGTTATTGGGATTTCCGTACAAACGGGATCCGCGCGGCCTACGGTCTTGGCTTAAGAGTGCAAGTACTTGAAAGTTTGCCCCCAATTACGTTAGGATATGGCTTCCCGCTTTACTGGAAAAAACGAAGCGAAATAAAACAATTCTTTATCCAGTTTGGTGCTAAATTTTAGGAGAGTTTATGAAAAAAATATTTGTAGCTACTTTTCTTGCGCTTCCGTTTTTCTTAAGCGCAGCAACATACGCTTTTGTTAACAGCAAAACGGTTATTGAAGAATCGAAGCTCGGCAAGCAAGAGCAAGCCACTTTCGAAAACTTAAGAAAGCAAATGGAAAGCGTTCTTGAAGAAAAAGAAAAAGAGCTAAACGATATGGCCACAAGGTTTAGCGATCCAGACTACTTAGATACGCTTTCTGTAGAAGCTGAAACTGAATTGAAAAGAAAATTCCGTCAAATGACGCAAGAATTTCAAGAAAAACAAAATCAATTCTACCAAGCCCTTCAGCAAGCTAATCTCAAGATTATGACCAATATCGGTGAATCGATTGCAAAAGCTTCTGAAAAATTGGCAAAAGACAAGAAATATGACGCTATCTTTAACTTTGAAACAACTTTCTACGCGGTAGACGCATTAGATGTTTCTAAAGAAGTCGTATCGAATATGGACAAACAATTCGAAGAAGATTTAAAAGCGGCAAAAAGTGAGCCAGCGAAATAATAATGAATAAACGGTTTACAACGGCAGAAATTGCTAAATTGACCGATTCTATCCTCGAGGGAAACCCTTCCCTCGAGATATTAAATGTTGCAGACCTTGAATCGGCAGGCCCTAATGATATCTCCTTTCTAGCAAATCCCCGTTATGAATCGGCCATGAAAAAATCGCAGGCCGGAGCCGTTTTTGTCTTTGATCAATTTCCAAGTGGCAATGATCGAGTTTTACTTAAATGTAAAGACCCCTCGAGAGCTTTTCAAACCTTAGCCGAACTTTTCAATCCGAATTCAGATAAGATTACCGGTTTTACCGGCATACATTCGTCCGCCGTCATTCATCCTACCGCTAAAATCGGACAAAATGTTTCTATTGGGCCCTTTGTAGTTATTGATGAAGGATCTGAAATTGCGGATAACACAAGAATTCTTTCCCATGTAACCATCGGCCCCTTGTGCACTATTGGCACAAACACCACCATCCATGCAAACGTAACTATTCGTGAGCGATGCAAGATTGGCTCGAATGTCACCATTCAACCGGGCGCTGTCATTGGCTCGTGTGGATTTGGCTACATTCAAGATAAAGAAGGCAAGCATATCAAACTAAACCAGATTGGTATTGTTGTAATTGAAGACGATGTTGAAATTGGCGCAAATACCACCATTGATCGTTCACGATTTAAAGAAACTCGTATCGGAAAAGGCTCAAAAATCGACAATCTCGTCCAAATCGGCCATGGCGTCGAAGTGGGCCCTCAAAACCTCATTATCGCTCAAACCGGAATCGCCGGTTCTACTTCCACAGGTAAACAAGTCATTCTTGCGGGTCAAGTAGCTGTAGCGGGTCACCTTCATCTAGACGACAATGTTATTGTCGCCGGCAAATCAGGCGTTTCCAAATCGTTAAAAGCAGGCACCTATAATGGTATCCCCTGCATCCCTCTCGCCGATTACAATAAAACAGCTGTTTATATAAGAAAGATTCCCGATCTCTTTGACCGCGTCAAAAAACTCGAGAAAGAATCGACTTAAATCATCAAAGCACTTTTTTCCGGAGCTGCTCGTACTATTTCATATATAGTTTCGAAATCTAGATCATTAATTCTACTAGCATGGGCGACTTGACCACGTGCCACTAAAAACTCTGGAAAAATGGAATCTAACCACTCCCCCATTCCTTTGTTTAGCTTTCTAATATCGTTTATACGAGTACCAATATTCATAACGGCTACTTTAAGAGCATTAATTTGAATCCCGTCTTTAGTAAAGTTATCCCGAGCATCTAGAGCTTTAGTGAAAATAGTGGGTATGTAGGCAAGCTCGTCCTTAATCACATTAAGACCTGGCTTGATATGATCTTCTGCCATCCATCGATCAAACACATCTTTTGGAATGAGATAAAATTTTGAATCATCAGGTTTTGGTTTTTCTGAAGTTGATTTGCCAGGAATATCCAGATGAATTAGCCAACTAACAAATTTATTCAACTGATTTTTATCAATAAGATTAAAGTAATGAACCCAATCATTTCTAAAGTGTCTTAATGTAGTAAGATTATAGATACGATTGGAAAAAAGATGAATGCCTGCTCTATCCACTTCGCTTTCAACAACGGTTGGATGTAAAATTTCGATCGTTTGAACCATATGATAAATCAAGTTATAACGACGAGTTTTTTCATCTAGCGTATTATTTCCAATTAAACCACTAAGTTTGGATAAATGAAAGTTAGCATCCTGAACTCTTAGAAAATAAGCACTTGAAAATATATACTTAGAAGGGATTTCAACTCTTGGTTTTGCAACAAGTTTAATACCAGCAGCAGGCTTCACAGCCGGAACACTTTCGACGATAGGGTGTACCATCCCTGGCAAAAGAATGTGTGCAGGCTGTTCACTTCTAGAAGGACGGCTCTTTGATTTACTTTCTACGGGTTGGGAAACAAAGTAATCCTTAGGCTCACCCTTAGGAGGCTTCCTAGTAACCTTATTGCTTTTATCGACTTTAATCTTCTTTAAATAATCCAACAACTCAAGGCCAAGAAGCGGATGAAGATGTGATGGAAGTTTATCATAAAGCTCTTTTGCTTCTTCGTCCTTTCTTAATTCCTTTGCAACACTCAAATAAACACCGATCCGCTGAATATTATCATAAGGTGAAACATTAGATAATGCAGAATAGACCCAGGCGGCCCCATCTCCATGTCCATGACGAATCTCTGCAAATAGATTTTTTGCATCATCCGTAGTGAGTTCAATATCCTTAATTTTATTAAGAGCGAGCTTATATTCTTTCGTTCGCGTATATAAATGTCCCCATAACATTTTAACTGGATCGGAATCTTCAAGAGTCCCCAAAATCGTTTCAGCGTCGTCATAACAACCTAGCTCAATTAATACACGAATATATGCCAAACTGACTTCAAAACTAGTTGGTGAAATATCCAGTGCTTTAATGGCATCTTTTTTAGCTTGTAACCACCCGCGCTTAAAGCGTACCGCAACAAAAAGGCGGGAAGTAATTGATTCAAAACATTCATCTGATTCAACCGCTCGATTAGCAAAAGCAAAAGCTGAATCATACGATGTTCCATGCGTTGCTTGAACGACTAGAGCAGAAGTATACCTTGCGTTTAAAAGAAGAATATCATCAGCCGTCTCAAGAGCTTCTGGAATGGCTTTATTGGTAATTAGATATCTCATTTTCAAATAGAGAATATAAATTTTACTCTCTTTTGCAACATCGTTACCAATTTGATAATGTTTTAGGGATTCCAAAGGATTATGGCTACAAATTGCCACCACATATTTAGAATAATAGATTCCTCCACGGGCGCAATGTGCGAATTGCTGGGCCACTTCTACCGCACGACTTTTATGCCCCGCTTTAATAAAAACATTAACATATGAAATTATCGTTGAAGAGGCAGGCTTAGGAGTATACTTTAAATAGGCTTCTATTTGAAGAATAGCTTCTCTCAGTGTCGCGTTATAACACAATAGATAGTTGATATAGTCTTCTCTTAAATCAGAGTCAAAGGGTGATTTTTGGATCATTTTTTCAACCCACAGACAGAGCTCATCAGAGAATTCAAAATCTTTATACAGATGAATAAGCTCTTTTATTGCTAGTTTTGGATATTCGTAAGATTCTTCAAGATGAGTCGATCCTTTTTCTTTTAATTCGATTATGTTGGTTACCCAGTGCGTTTTCTTAAATCCCATTGTATCGTTATTAAGAATCAGACGTGCAATCGCTGTTTTTCCTCTCATCGCCCAAAAATAAGCCGTTAGATGAGGGAAACATTTGTCCATTGCTTCTAAAACAACTGTTTCAGGATTTTCAATTAGCAAAGAGCAATACATTAAAGCCAAACAGCCATCTTCATCTTTATATCCGGAATTTTGGCAATACTCTCTAAAAGAACTATAGGCTACGGCATAATTGCCGTTGGTCAATTCAATCCAGCCTTTAGCCCAATGGGGAGTAAAGGGAAGTGAATTCATAATTTTACTGAGGCCCTGAACATCGCGAGCATTTAATAGAAACAAAATTAGCGCAAGCAAGTTATTTGGATTCTCGCGATAAGCTTCCATTAACTTATTTTTACAATGTTTGTAATCGTCAACAGAGATTGTTAAATTTACGGCAAAAAAAGGGATTTTAGGTCCACAGTCTAATCTTGGAGGTTCCATAAGGCAAAAAGAGTAGCATTCAAAAACATATATTATCTATAGTTTCGGCCATGTTTATAGTACCCCCAAACTCTGCTCATCATTTACTTCATGCTTTATTTGGCAGAGGCACGCCCCCAAATAGAGAGGAATATACTGTACCTGGCATTACGGCTGAAAATGCCCCCGCACATGCAAATCGAATAAGAGAAATTAAGCTTACAGATGATCATCTTTCTCATATTCCTGAATGGATCTTTGAAATAGCTCACTTATTAGTTTTAAAAATTAAGAAAAATCCTGTCACTGAAATCCCGCCTGCGATTGATCGATTAAGGTGGTTACAAGTGCTACATGTTTCTTATGCACAAATACGAGTCATTCCTGCGGGCTTATCAACTTTAATAACATTAACTAATCTATCCTTTTCACATAATCCTATAGATGTCGTTCCAACTGAACTTTTTAAACTCACTCGATTAAAAGTTCTTAATTTAAATGATTGTAATTATTCTGAACTACCTGAGGAGTTAGGAGAATTAAAAGGATTAGAGAATTTAGGGATTGCCTCTACCCCACTAAAACGTTTACCTCAATCAATAGGAGCGCTCGCACGTCTTCAACGTTTAAATGCTTTTGACTGTCAATTAGTAGCTCTCCCCTCTTCGTTTACAAACTTAGGTGGTTTAGAACACCTGCATTTAGCAAACAATAGATTTACTTCCTTAAATAATTTGACTCGTCATCTTCCTAGATTAAAAACACTATTTATCGGACAAAATCCCCTATCACAAATGGAACCTTGGCAAGGCTCTCCTTATTTAGAAGGAATAAGTTTAAATAGCCTGTCTATTCTAAACTGGCAGGGGCCTTCCTTTATTACAAAAGTCAGTCTTAGAAACTGCTCATTAACAGCAATACCATCATGGGTCTTAAACAAAACAGTCACCATTTTAGATTTAGGGCATAACAACATCAGCCGACTGCCTGTCGAAATGAGAGATCAAGATCAGCTGGAAGAACTTGATTTATCTCATAACTCCCTAGAAGATATTGCTCTCTTAAGTAATCTTGCCAGTTTAAAAATGCTTGTATTAGCTACTAATGGAATTTCCGAAATACCTAATTTAAATTTACCAAGATTGTCTCAACTTGACTTATCAAACAATTTGATAACTACACTTTCTGAAGCGTTATTAAACCTTCGATGTAAAGTCCACCTACTCGCCAACCCAATTTTTGCCTTTAATAGAAAACCTGTCATTGATGCTTATCAAAATGGATTTGAAATTAAAGGATGTCCTTTCGATATATTGATGACTACAGCAAATTTAGCCCATACATTTAAACTGGCTGAAATAGCTGCAGGTACCATCTCCAAATGGTTTGATAGAAGTAGACATGAAGTTAATATTCACTTTTTTGAAGAGATTTTAAATTGGCTTGCAGAGGCTTCAGAGAAAGAACAAGAAAGTGCATTATTAGCTATGCAGGAAGGAGCAAATAGTTGTCCCAATATTCTTCGGAACTACAACAATCGTTTGAAGAATTTAAAACGCGTATCAGATGCAGCAAAAACTCTTAAACCCACAGAGCTTGCTCAACTAATTGAGCGTATACACCGAATTGAGCTCATTGATGCTTGGGTGAACAAAAAGTATGGTGATTCTCCTGACGTTGAAATCTTCCGGATGACTTTCTATAAACATTTGAAAAATGAATTTAATCTTCCCATCGATTTCATTGATAATACCAATGACAGCCTAATCACAAATGCAGAGCTTGAAGAAATAAGATCCCTCCTTTCCCTATCTAACAATCTGGCTCTAAATGTTTCTCAAAACATCGTTTGGAGAGCAATGATGGAACAACATCCTGATTTTGAAACACTAAAGGAACAGTGTGAAAGAGATAGAACGGAATTCCTAGAAAAAGCGGATGGACGGGAAGATTTTTTTGAAGAGTATAAGCAATTGGAAAAAACTAAATTTTCTCCACACTACCAAATTAGCATGCGCATTTTAACTTAGCGTAAAATTCTAAGGCAGGTTAAGTCGCTGTTCATCAACCTTTTTATATTATGTTCAAAATCTAAATGTTGCTTACGGTTTAACAAGTCTAGATGAATATATTGGCAACAATATTATTTCAAGTTGGGTTAAATCATGTGATTATTTAGAAGATGAAGCCACCCTAAAAGAACTTTTAATTTGGCTGTCAAATCTCCACATCACCGAACAGCAAATCATAATACAAATTATGGAGAGCGTATCTAATGAACCTAACTATATGCGATCTCTTTACCATATCCTTCTAGATTTAAAAGCCCGATGTGCTAGGAAGAGCACTTCTCTTATTGAGGAGGCAAAGCAATATATACAGGAATATGAAGCCGCTTGTCGTGATAGCAATATAAATACAGATTATATAGCTGCTACTGATATTGTTCTCGATGCTTTTCGAAAACTTAAATCACAAGCGTGATGGGGTTTTCCAGGATCTTTTGAAGAGTTTGTAAAAACTGAGCGGCTGCCACTCCGTCTATAACACGATGATCTACCGATAATGTTAGATTCATTGTTTTGCCGGGAACCACTTGTCCATTTTTAACGATGGGCTTATCCATAATACCGCTTACGGCTAAAATAGCCGCTTGAGGCGGATTGATAATGGCTTGGAATTCAGAAACACCATACATCCCAAGATTAGAAACAGTAAACGATCCCCCTTGAAATTCATGAGGCTGTAATTTACCTGCTTTAGCCTTTTTGGCGAGCTCGCGAATCATTGCCGATAGATCTGTCAATGTTTTATGATCCGCTTGAGGCACAATGGGTGTAATCAATCCTTGATCATAAGAGACGGCGACTGAAATATCGATCGATTGAAAACGAATAATCGACTGAGTCTTCTCATTAAAGCCTGAATTTACAACCGGATGGCTTCTTAATGCAATCGCTGCCGCTTTTACAACGAGATCATTATACGAGACTTTAACTTCGTTATGAGAGAGCTGTTCTCTGAAGTGAACCAGTGCATCGGCATTGATTTCGGTTGTAACATAGAAATGAGGAATTGAGTTTTTTGCTGCCTGAAGGCGTTGAGCAATAACTTTTCTGATCGGAGTCAATGTTTCTTCGGTAAACGAACCTGCGGGTTGCATTGAAATGGGAGCTTTCGTCTTGGTTTGAGCAGATTGCAAATCGCGGCTTACAATTCTTCCGCCAGGGCCCGTACCCTCTACATTTTTTAAATCGAGATTTTGTTCGGAAGCTAGTTTTTTTGCTAAAGGCGATGCTTTGACTCTTGTATCTACTTGAGTGGAAACAGGCTTTTCTTCCTTCTTAACTTCTGCAGGTGCGGCTTTTGCTTCTTCTTTTTTAGGTGCTGGAGCGGCAGATTTTTCAATAGGCGCGTCCGCTGTTTCAGTTAAAATCGCTATGGGCTGATTAACGGTCGCTTCTTGACCTTCTTGAACGATGATTTCACGTAAATAGCCTTCATCAATGGCGTTATGTTCAACCGTTGCTTTATCGGTGGAAACTTCGATGATGAGATCGCCCGGTTCGACTTTATCTCCCACTTTTTTGTGCCACTTTACAATAACTCCCGACTCCATGGTGGGAGATAATTTTGGCATCGTGAAAGGGATTGTCATAATTTACTACCTTAAAACTTTTAAAATCGCCTCTTTAATGCGGCGTGCGTTAGGCAGGGTTTCTGCTTCCAATGGTTTTGAATAAGGCATCGGAGTCTCCCCTTGCGTGACTCGGATCATAGGCGCATCGAGATAATCAAAACAAGCTTCTTGAATCTGAAAACCAAGTTCAGCGGATATGCCTGCAAAGTAATGCCCTTCTTCAACGAGCACAACGTGATTCGTCTTTTTAACCGATTCTAATACCGTTTCAATATCGAGAGGTCTAATCGATCGTAAATCAATAAGCTCAACACTAATATCGGGAAGCTCAGCAATAGCCTTAAGGGAATGAGTCACCATTCGGCTGTACGTAACAACCGTAACATCTTTTCCTTCCTGAACGACGCGTGCTTTACCGAGTGGAACGAGATATTCTTCCGTTGGAATTTCCATCTTATCGCCATAGGCAAGTTCCGACTCTAAAAAGAGAACCGGATTATTGCAGCGAATAGAACTTTTTAATAAACCTTTCGCATCATAGGCATTACTTGGAGCAACAATGTATAAGCCCGGTAAATTTCCGTATAAAGCTTCGACGCAATGGGAGTGTTGTGAGGATACTTGCGCCGCGGCTCCATTAGGTCCTCTAAAAACAATCGGTATTTTGAAGCGATTGCCTGACATGTAATACATTTTTGCAGCATTGGAAATGATTTGATCGGCAGCCACAAAAGAGAAGTTAAAACTCATGAATTCAACAATGGGACGAAGGCCCGTCATCGCAGCTCCAATCCCAAGCCCTGCAAATCCTAATTCTGAAATGGGAGTATCAAAAATACGTTTAGGTCCATACTTGTCTAAAAGACCTTTTGTGACTTTGTAGGCGCCATTATACTCCCCTACCTCTTCTCCAATTACAAAGACTTTATCGTCACGAGCAAGCTCTTCATCAATTGCCTGTCTTAATGCTTCACGGATATCGATGAGCTGCATTATTTTTCCTCCGGAGCAAATACATCCTGACCAAGCGTTGCAGGATCAGGCCATGGACTTTCTTCTGCAAATTTCATTGCACTAACAGCAATTTCGCGATTCTTCTTATCCATCGCCTTGAACTCATCTTCCGTTATCATCTTCTTCTCAATTAGAACGCTCTTTAGAAGAAGAATAGGATCTTTTGACATGCGCTCTTTCAATTCATCTTTCGATCGGTATAGACCGGGATCAGAAACCGAGTGACCTTTAAAACGATCGCATATCACTTCAACGAGTATGGGCTTTTTATCTTTTAGGATTTCAGCTTTAACTTTTTTAAAACCTTCATAGCAATTGAAGAAATCGGTTCCGTCAAACGTATAGCCTTTTATACCGTACGCGGCCGCACGATCTTCGGCCAGTCTTGGAACGGCATTCGCCCGATGTGCAGCGGTTCCCATCCCCCAACGATTGTTTTCAATTACATAGAGGCAAGGAAGCTTCCAAAGCGAAGCTAAATTAAGTGATTCATGAAAGGAACCTTGCGGAACCGCTCCATCACCTAAAAAGGTAATAGAAATTTCATCTTTAATTTCTTGATATTTGATAGAAAAACCGGCGCCTGTACCAATGGGAATTTGACCACCCACTATACCGTGTCCGCCCAACAGTCTGTCTGTGAATAAGTGCATCGATCCGCCACGACCCAAGGCATTCCCGGTACTACGGCCGTATAATTCGGCCATAATTTCATTAGGCGTTGCGCCAAGTAATAAGGCAAGTGCGTGGCAGCGATAAGAAGTCACCCACCAATTATCTTTACCCATCGCCATAATAGCGGCTGTTTGAATGGCTTCTTGCCCGATGTAAGAATGAAAAAAACCGCCAATAAAACCATGAAGGTAGGCGGCTTCAGCGCGTGTTTCAAAATTTCGAATAAAAAGCATCTTATCAAGCACATCTAGCAGCTTATCTGCTTTTAATTCTTTGATAAGGGTAGCAGTATCCGATTTAAAGAATTGGCATGCCATAGCTTAATTGTAGTTCTCTTAGGAATTCGGAGCTAGCTCGAGTGCAGACTCATTATCTTTTAAAGTCGCAACCTCTTTAACCTCTTGATCTACGATAGCGGTAACGCATGAATCCGACCATACATTTATAGAGCTTTCCAGCATGTCGATCAATGAATAGACCGGCAAGATTAAGCCTAAGATATTTAGCGGAACATTCATAGAAGCAAGAAAGGCAGACGATAAGAAGAAGCATCCCATAGGAACGCCCGCATTACCGACTGCGGCAACCGTTGCAATGAAGATCCAACCTAGCATCTCTAAAAGAGAGAAGGTAACTCCATTGCTGATGGATACGAATAATACTGTAATTAGAATAAAGGCCGCGCACGCATTCATATTGATGGTGGTGCAAAGCGGAAGTGAAAACCCGGCAGTCTTACGAGAAATACCCGCTTTTTCTTCGGCGCATTTAACAGCCATCGGCAATGCCGCAGCAGACGATTTTGCCCAAAACGCAACGGAAAGCGCTTCGAACATCGATTTAAATAAATGAAGCGGACTTACGCCTTTCCACTTTAATAATAAGGGAAGAACAACGGCGGCTTGGATCACGTTAGCAGCCAGAACAACGAGTAAATAATAACCTAAACTCTCAAATTCCATGCCTGAACGAAGATCTCTAAAAAATAGGCATATGAAAGCCGCTGTTGCAAGCGGGATAAAGGCAATAATCCAGGTCGTCACTTTCATGATGGCTTGAAACATCGAAGAGAAGAAACCATGCAATATCGTACGGTTTTTTTCTGGCAAACTCAAGACAGCCAAGCTAAACAACATCGCGAGAATTAAAACGCCAATCACATTGTTATCTGCAAAAGGCTTCACAATATTGGAAGGAATAACGGTCTTTAAATAAGAAAAATAGCTGATGTTTTGAATCGCAGCAATATCGCCACTGCCCGCATGAATTGTTGATCTCACGGGATCAATTACAACAAATAATCCGAGTGCCACTGTCGCTGCTATAACGGTCGTCAATAAAGTGTATTTAACGACTCGTTTTCCCAAATTTCTAATCTCTGCCACTGATCCCATACTGGACGCCGTGGAGACAATAGATAAAAAGATAATGGGTAAGCTAACTAGCTTCAATAAATTGATAAAAATATCTGCAATTCCGTCAGCCGCGCTGTAAACGATCGTATTGTCGCTAAACCCTGCAAATACTCCTATCGCAATAGCAACAGGGAGAGTGATATTCTGATTTAATAAGCTTTTTTGGCACATATATAGGAAATATTATACCTTTTTTGAAGATCGATTGCAATTTAAACCTGGCAACAAGATAGGGCATCGCATCAAAGAGAACAACTTTTAATTGATCTTTTTCAAATTTAAATGCAACCTTAACTCGCTATTAACAAATAAGATGTAAAATAAATCCTATGCCAAAATTTATTGAGTGCACTGCGCATAAGAACCTTCCCCAATATGCAAATTGGACATTAGTAGAAGGTTACGCAAAAACAGTCAATAAAGATGGTCATACATACACCCTTATCAAAAAAGAAAGAACACTGGGTTACGGAGATAGAATTCTCAACATCCTACTCGGAGTGATTAAATCGCTATTTAAGTGTTTTACCAACGTTAACTCAAAAGAAATTCAACACCTTTTCCACCCAAAAAAAGAATTCGTTCGCTTAGGTCTTAAAATTGAGTCTACTCCTAACAACTTAAATTTTAATATTTCAGATGCTGAGCTGGAAATTTTAAAAAAATCGGAAATAGGTCAATTCCCTTATAACAAAGATATTTCTCAAACCGAATTTCCTTTTGTAGAAATCAATTCGATTCCTCACAAACAATTCACCTCTCATACACAAAACTTTAAAGTTCACATAGATGTAAATAGCTTTATACAAGAGAAAAAGCTTAATGTAAAAGTGGCTCCTACACGATTAGTAAGCTATCTCACTCAAGAAGGCAGATCCGTTGAATATTTAGCTCAAATTAGAGCTGAAAGATCAAACAATAAACGAATCGAAAACATGTCTGATTTGATTGAAATTGCGAAAGCCGGCTTTCAATTCACTCCCTTTAATAGCTCTGGAAATTATCTAGTCATTGAAAATGTTTCAAAAACAAGCGCTGATTCAGCTCTAATAAAACTTATTAATTACGCTCAAGAAGATCAGCTTTCTCTTTTTGAAGAACATATTTTAAAAAACTATTTAATTACTCGTAAAAAGCAGATCGCTGAACATCAAAAAGTCGCAGCTTTTCACAATGAAAATAAAATCATCACCGGTAGAGAACCTATCGTTCATACTGATTATGACTTTGATGAGTTGCCTATGCATTACAATACCCTATGTGAAACCGTAGAATTTGCAGTGAAACACATAAATAAAGCTTTTAAAGAGTCGAAAGCGACGGATCCTATTTTAATTCGCAATATACGTTTTGATTTTGGAGATATTCCTACCCAATATAGAGATGTAATAGATCCAGAAATGAACGATGGATTGGCGAATTCAACTGATAAAGAATTTTATTCAAATACTTTTATAGGAAAAGCTTTACAGCATTTAGTTGATCAAAAGGTCATCCATTCTTGGACCTATCAAAGATCTGCCCTCTACGTACAAGCTTGATTGTTAATTAAACTAATAATATTATATCTAGCATGAAACAAATTATAATATTATTAGCTATATCTATTTTTATTAATTTAGAAGCCAGATTTGAAGGCTCGCGTTATTATCCCAATAACAATTCCTTCTCTGTGGAATGTCCCATTACTTATAAAAGACAAGTAGACACAAGCAAAACACCTGACGGTTGCATTCTTACCGCTTTTACTTCTGATAGATATTGGATGATGGATGGCGCGTGGGGCCTTTCCTATGGCCATATTACAATCACCCCTGAACAAGTTATTTCAGGCGTTCAGAAAGAAAAGCAGCAAGGCGGCGATCCTCGCTTTCAAAACTGCACTCTCATTCATGAAGAACAAAGATATATAGGTCAAAAGTTTGCCTATATTCGCTATTACACAGGTATCAAAGACAAGCGACAAACCGTTTATGTCACAGCAACCCTTTGCTATGATGAACGAACCATCGCCTTCTTCGACCTGATCTTCGAACATAGAAACGATAACAGCCAAACTTACTACAATAAATTTAATAAATTTATCGAATCTTTCGAGTGCTACGACTAAAAAAATAGGCGCGTTAAGCGCCTATTTCCATAAAGAGAATTTACGAGTTAGTTCCGAGACCTTATTCCAATCGCCAAACAAAACAATTCCGTAATAAATTATTTCATCTCCTTTCGTCTGTTTTGTCCTTTCAAGCTGCTCTTGATAGGTTCCAATAGTCATCGTTTGGGTGAAATCTACAAATTTTATTCCTTGTTCAATCGCCGCCTGCCTGAGCCCTTTAATTTTATTTGAATTCGCTTTCAAAATCATAAAAGGCATCTCTGAAATGAAAGGATGGCTTCCTCCGTCTCCATCGATATAGTTTGTAAGCCTAAGCGGATCTTTGCCAATTTCAGATCCAAAGCCGATGCACATATGAGCAAGGGCGTTCATAATTACGCCCGGATCGACTTTTTCATTCATGACCGCAACTAACTTATTTTCGAAACTATTCATGCATTCACCATAATCCCTTTTCTATCTGCAACTAAAATAGACGTAAAACCAATGGAGGCTACAATCAAAGCAACAGGAATCACAGAAATTCCATATTCAATCGCGGTTGGACTATTTGCTCCGCCCATCGCATTGATGATTTGACCCATCACGGTATGGAAGAAGTATCCAAATACCATAATTATCATATTTGCGACCGCCGTGGTAAGACCCGCAACGCCCTCTCTAACATAAGTAGATGCTTTGTAAATGGCTAAAATTTGATAAGAGCAGCAAACGCCTATCATAACAAAAACAACGCTAATGGCGACATTTGAGAGTTCAAAGTTCATAAAGGCAATGAAACTTGCAGCCATCACTAAACCGGCCCCTACAATAGTCCCAACGTAACTTCCCATTTTATCGGCAATAAAGCTTAATACTGGCGCCCCGAAGCACATTCCAATGAAAATCATGGAAGGCAAACTAGCTGCAACCGAGCCTTCAATCCCATACACTTGTTTTAAAAAGGCCGTACCCCAAACATCCGCAAATCCTTCTAAAGGACCTACCATCAGTCCAGCAAAAATACACGATAAAACGACCTTTTTGTTCCCAAACACTTCCTTTAAATCAGAAAAGACCGTGCTATCTTTCTCAAAGCGAATCTCAGGGATAATGAAATAGGTAACGATGGCTAAAAGAACCCCAGCTGCCGCCATAATCTCAACCACACTGTGATATCCAATCGCTTCTTTCATATAGCTGACAGGACCTCCGCCATAAATTGCGCCAATCAATCCAATCATCACAGAGAAGGTAAGCATTCTTGGGAAAAGCGATTCATTAAAGGTCATACGAATAATCTTAAAGACCCCTAAAATAGCCGCTGATGATCCCACCCCGATTAAAAAGCGACCCATTATGGGGTAAACCCAATAATCGCTCATCAACAAGGGCATTAAACCCACTACGGTAAGCAAAATACAGAGCGGCATGACTTTCTTAGGCCCAAAGCGATCCAACATGATCCCGATAGGCAAATGCAAAGCGGTATAACCAATATAGTAAATACCCGAGAACTGACCAAAAGTCGCAGCGCCGATGTTAAATTGCTGCATGATGTCATCCAGCATGATGTTTGGCATGACTCTTAAAATGTATTGGTAAGAGTAAAAGATCGAAACCATTACCCAGACCGACCACGCTAAAAAGCGGGAACTAAAAACAGACGAATTCATTGTTAATCCTAGTTAAATTTTGGCGATAAAAATGTAGGGGGAAAAGTTATTATTGTGCCTGTGGGCACACTAGGACTAGTAGAAGCTGTGCAATGATGATTGCTTGCATATGACTATAATACACTTAAAACCATTTAAAATCTATTTAAAGAAATATCTTTAATCCACTTTGGAGGATTCGGAATAGTAATCTACACCTGACTGTACTTCAAAAGAAGCGAAAGCGACTTTTTTACCGTTATTTTCAAAAGCGTTCAATTCATCTCTGGAGATATCAACAATATTTTTTAAACATTTAAGTGTCTCTCTATATTCTTGCTTTTTGTCTAAAAGAACCTTAAGCGTTGAATGATGGACATTCTGATAAAATGATCGATGATTTTGAAATTGGAAAATTACCTCACGCTCAAGAAGGTTGATGGATTTCAAAAGTCGATTTCTTTCTGCAATCTCAATCACAGGAAGAAAGGGGGATCCAAAGACTAGCACTGCCGGCAAAGATACGCCTCTCCTCACAGGAACATTCAGCTGAGAAAAACTATAAAGACTAAGAGCTGCAGAAGTGAATATAGACGCAGAAACAATTGCAATAATAAGAGGGATGCTAAAAGGCCAAGCTGCAAGAGTAAAGGCAGTAAATGAAATGATCCCTATAGCCAAAGCGGCTCGCAAGGCAGGAAGGAGCTCGTTTTTAATAGCTAAATTGCTTAAATCCTTATTCTTTGATATCAACTCAGAAACTTTTTCTTTTAATGGATAATCAACTTTAGAGGTATCGAGCTTGAGACCGTTTAAAATCTCAAGCGTTGAGGAAGAGAGCTTCGGAAGAGTATTTGGGACAATTTCAAAGTTTTTGCAATCAATTTTTAAAGTGATGCTCATTCCCCATCGATATTAGTCTTCCCAGAGAGATTTAGGAAATGCTTTTTCTCCCAAATCAATCTCTTGTGCGGCTAATTCGAGCTGATCCGTACTCGCTTGCAATCTTTTCTTTTCAGCATCTGATACAAGCGGTAAATCTCTGGTTGTATCTAGCGTTTCCCGAAATTCTTGAGACTGGTCACGAATTTTTTCTTGAAGATCCTCATGGTCCTTTTGGAAGAAGGATCTATATTCTAAATAGTGATTTTGAATGTCTTGCTTTAATGCATTCACTTTATTCTCTAAACGACCCGCTTCTCGCAGTTCACAAATAGGCAAGAAAGGAGCACCTAACAAATATAATAGAGGCGAAAAAATATCCATGTTCATCGAGGTTTTAGACTGCGATGCGCTATACGCGCTCAATCCTACAGAAGCAATCGCACATCCAGCAACCACACCAATTACAATAGGTAAACTAAATGGTAAAACTCCGGCAATAGAAAGAGCTGCAAAAGCAATAATTGCAACAGCAAGAATCATCCTAGCTATAGGTGAAAAAGAACTCTTATTCTTTACATCATTTAATGCTTTTTCTTTTGATACAAGCTCTTCAACTTTAGCTTTTAATGGAAAATCAAGTCCCTTTGTATCGACATTATAATTCTTTAAAACAAATAATGTGCCTGTAGATACAACTGGGAGTTCCGTGGCTTGAATAATGGCATCTTTACCATCGACTCTTAATGTAGTGCTCATGTAATCCTCTTATAAATAAGGAATAAGCATAAAGAGTCGATGTAAAGAACAAATTAAGAGTTCCTATTAAAGTATTCTACAGCTGCATCTAGTTCAATAAAGGCCTGATCCGCTACATTTATTTCTAAGAAGGTAGCCTTTAATTTTTGAACTTCGGGACGTCTAAAGAAAGATTCATACTGGGTATAATTTTTTTGAACTTCCTTCTTTAAATCTTCGCCCGCACTTGCAACAGTCTGTTTTTTAAATAATTCATATATAGGTAAAAAGGGACCTGCAAAAAACATTAATGCGACAAACTTTAAGGGCTGATCACGCGGATTAACAAGGTCTGCCTTAATCGTATTATAAATGCTTAACCCTATCCAAATGCTTGCCGCAACAGCCGCCACTTTAGGTACAATAGATGGAATTACGGGACCTAACCATACACTTAATAAAATTGCAGCCGCAATTACTCCAACAGCCAAGGCTAATCTTAAAACAGATGATAATTTAGAAGGGGTAGAAGTCTCTTTAGTAATCTTTTCAGCTTTCCCCGTACCAAGCTCAATGGCTTTCCCTCGCAAGTCATAATCGATCGCATCTACATTCTTAACAAAAGTAGCTAAAATGATTCTTGTGGACGGAGAAATAGTCGGCAATTTTTCTGGATCAATGGAAACCACACGCTCATTTCTTACTACTTCAATTCTCATAAAGTCCCCTGCAGTTTGTTTAAACGAACACTATGTCAGAAATCTTATTTTGAAGGTGTAGCAAAATACCTTATCCCCTTTTCAATCTCGTCAATCGCGTCTACATATTCTTGTCTTGAGTAAGAACCTTTAGCCTCTGCCAATTTCCCTTTTAACTTGGCCAATAATTCTTCTCCGTTTTTGATAAAAAAGAATTCATATTTGCTAAAGTTTTCTTGGACTTCAATTCTTAAAACTTCCGCACGTTTATCAACTTTCTTGCTAAAGATCTCATATATAGGAAGAAAAGGTCCTGCAATAAAAACGCATGCAACAAACTTAAAAGGCTTATCAAAAGGATTAACTAAATCCGCTTTAATGGTATTGAACAATCCTATCGTTAAATAAGCGCTAGTCCCTACCGACAATAAAAGACTGCCCATCTGGAACCAATAAGGCATAACCAAAGCGCCCAATAAGACACCCACAACCAGCGCCCCTACCGTTAATGCAACTTTCAAAACTTTCATCAACTTAAAACGTACCGGATGCGCATTCTTCTCATCCAAAATCCTCTCTAAATCCCTTAACTCTACCGCCCTCTCCTTAAGAGAATATTCAACATTACTTCTATCCTCAACCAAACCAATACACTTAAGCCTTGTTGCCAAAGACACCATCGGAATTCTCTCCGGCTCAATCTTCTGCAACTGTCTCATCTTAACTAAATCTAAAGTCGTTCTCATATTCCCTCTCAAACATTTCTGAACCGCTAATTATCGATAAAACCCTATTTCCTAGACACAAAAAAATTCTTCCCAGGAGCAACAAATTTTAAGTTGACTTTGACATCAAAACTGAATTAGAAAATATGACTTTGCTTTTTCACATAGGAGACTTATGACGTTATTGAGAGCCCTGTTATTAATCCCCTTCCTTGCGTTCGCAGAGTCAAATGATACTCTTACAAACATCAATATTTTCCCCTCTCTCCAAGTTCATTGCGTTAATGTAATTTCAGGAAAATACAGCGACACCGAAAGAGACTATAGAGTAGTTTGTCCCGTTCCTCTTACATACGAAAGAGCAAAAGATGAAGAAAGATTTTCTGGAGGATGGGCATTCAATACAGGTGGCAGCGTTTCTCTGGTTAAAGAAAAGCTGGGTGATTTTCATAAGTATCATATCGAATATAAAAGAGACTTCGGTGAAAAAATATATTTTGGAAAGAAGACTCATCGTCATGACGTAAAAAATCAAGAGGTGGACGAAGATCAACTCGAACAAGCGTTCATGAATTGCTGTGGAAATGAAATATCAAGTCACAACCACTTAAGAAATATCAAACTTCATTTTAATTATAAAAGCGACCCAGACACCATACTAGTGGAAGAAGGTGACGGCACTTTAAAAACCTTTAAAAAGGGATACAAAGATAGTTACTACATAACAAAAGAAAATCTTCCTGATGGAAATTACAAAGAAAATAGCAAAGTATTTAATAAACAAGGGGAGACTATCGGTTGGTTTGAATCCACTTATAATGGTGACACTCAGATTGTTCGTGGTTCTGATGGTCGCCAAATCATTTATCAGAAAAAACGATTCCCTTGCTACGACAAGCTAAACGATAAAAGTTTTGAAGGAATAACTTATATCGCAAGACCAGATGGTCCTCCAATAAACTATTCTTATCATGCAGATATCGATAAATGTGGCCTCATCAAATCTAAAGATTTGCCAAATTGTCGATATATCAACTTAGAATATTACGTTAAAGATACTTACCATTTCGAAAATCAAAAACACAAAATCAAAAAAGATGACGATCCTATATTTCGTCGTATTAGAAAAGTATTCACACCTCTTGGCACAGACATTACACGACACACCATGTTTAAATTTTGGTATAACTGCGACAAAGAAGATGAAAATGGCATTTTAAACGGAAGCACAGAAGTTGTAGACGCCTTAGGCAGAAAAAGGATCTTTCACTACGAGAATCGAAGACTCACTAAAATTGAATATTTCAGTGACGGAAATAAACTTGAATTTAGTGATGTAATCGAATGGGGCAATCCAAAATCAACAGAGAATGCAAACCTCAAAAAAAGAACTTTAAAGAATTCCTCTGGAACATCTTGGATAAAAAGATGCATAGACTACGATGCAAAACATAATCCTATAAGGGACACCGTTTATGGCAATTGGCGAGGTTTCGGTTGCTCTAACGATGAAGGCCACCAAACTAACAAAAAATATTCAGGAGATAAATTTAATTTAGTCATCTCAGAGGAAGATGAAACAAAACGAGTAGATTATACTTATTACCCTAATTGCAACAAAATTGCTTCGAAGATAATGCGAGGATTTGATGGG
>JAGVJG010000158.1 GCA_020051235.1 Parachlamydiales bacterium
AAAAGGAAGTTTTGGCAAGTGTAGGAAGTGTTCTTTCGGTTGAAAATCCAAGCTTGCTTAAAAGTCTTTTAAAGAGATCATTCTTAACTAAAGTATTATAAATACGTGGAAGAGCCCATCTATTTAAAAGCGAAAGTCGCGAGATTATTAGTGTGCGTAAAGGAAGACCATGAACTTTATGATAATGATACATAAATTCGCCCTTCATCTTAGCCATATCAACTTGTGAAGGACATTCTGTTTTGCAACCTTTACACGAAATGCATAGATCTAAAACGTCTCTTACAGCGGGATTTTCAAAGGACTTATCGGGCAGTCTTTGGTGAATAAGGGACTGTAATGCATTCGCACGAGCTCGTGTATCATCGTATTCGTTATGTGAAGCTTGATATGAAGGACACATTAGGCCTTCGCTTTTTCGGCACTGACCATTGCCGTTGCACATATCAACGGCAAGCTCAAATCCGCCTTCCTTGCTAAAATCGTAAAAGGTATCGATTTTAAAATTAGCCGTATCAGGCCCAATTTTTAACTTTGATTCTAAAGAAGGAAATTTTTGTCCGCCGACGATTTTACCGGGATTCATAATGTTAAAGGGATCAAAAGCCTCTTTTAATTCTATAAAGGCTTTATAGAGAGACGGTCCAAACATTTTTTCGTTGTAGCCAGACCGAATGATTCCATCCCCATGCTCTCCGGATAGCGCGCCTCCATATTCAATGACTAATGAAGAGATGTCTTCCATCATTTTGGTAATCAAATTAAGGTCTTTAGTAGATCTCAAATCGAGATAGGGGCGAATATGCATACAGCCTGATCCGACGTGCCCGTAGATACCTGCTTCCTTGCCTTCTTTTTTTATGTATGAGATGAATTTGTCCATGAAAGAGTAAAGATGAGAGGGATCAATAGCCATGTCTTCTATAAAGGCGCAAGCATTTTGATAGGATCGTTTGGACATTAATAGGCCAAGCCCCCCTTTTCTCACATCCCAAACCTGCTTAATTTGGGCAGGCTCGACCACTTCTGTATATGCATACCCAATTCGGTGATGGCGTAAATCGGCTTCAAAGGCGGAAACTTTTAGCTTAACTTCTTGAAGGTTGTTCCCTTCAAATTCTACAATGAGAATGGCTGAAGGATCTCCCTTTAACCAAAATAACTTACTTGCATTTTCCTTAATGGACTTAGCGAGATCAATTATTGAATGATCAAGCATTTCAAGAGCGGATGGATGCCACGCTCTTAAATGATCGATCGATCTAAATAAATCGAGCATATCGTGAAAATGAACAATAGTTAGCCCCCGATAAAGAGGCTTCTTTATCAGATTAAGTTTTAAGCGAGAAATGACTCCTAATGTGCCTTCCGAACCTACAATAATTTTAGATAAATTTAAGGGGAATTTTAAAAGCTCGTCTAGATTATAACCCGAGACTCGTCTTTCTATTTTTGGAAAATGTTTTTCAATGTCATCTTTATAAACAGTTCTAATTCTTTCGCACGCACGATAGATATCGCCTTCACGGCTTTTAAGTTTTAGCTTATCTTTCCACTCATGTTCAGAAAGCTCCTCAAATGTAATTAAAGATCCATCATCTAAAATAAGATCGATTTCAAGTATATGATCGACCGTTTTTCCATATATGATTGATCTTGCTCCTGCTGCATTGTTTGCAGCCATTCCCCCAAGTGTCGCTCGATTCGAAGTGGAGGTTTCAGGTGCAAACTGAAGTTGATCATGACCTGCAATTCGGTTTAGATCATCTAAAACAACACCCGGCTCTACCGTCGCAGTTTGCTCTTTGGAATCGATGGAAATAATATGGTCAAGATAACGCGATAGATCAATGACTATGCCTTCACCCAGACAGCCACCTGTTATTCCTGTAGCGGCACCGCGGGGAGTTATCTTCTTTCTTTCGTAGTAGGCATATTTTACAATTTCTTGAAGCTCAGTCACCGATTTGGGGAAAGCAACACTTTCGGGTACGACCTGGAAAATGGAGGCATCCTTGCTATATATTTCACGTATGAGAGGATCCGTTTCTAGGTCGAATTTCATAATTTAGTATTTTAAGAGATTCTTTAATTCTTCACGTGCGGCTTCTTCCTCTTTCCAAAGCTGCGGATCAAAAATATCGTTTGGTTTTAATTCATCCCGATAAAACCTTTTCACAAATGAAACCAACGATTGATAAAGCGTTTCATTCAAAATAAAGTTCTGATTGATGGCCGAGTATTCATTATTGTTAACAACGGCTCTCAATCTAAGGCAAGCAGGACCCCCGCCATTTTTCATGCTTTGTTTTAAATCCATGTAGTGGACACTGGCTAGCGGATTGTCGGAACGGCTGATCATTTCTTCTATGTAGGCTTTTGCCTTTGGCACTTCTAAACAGTTGGAAGGGGCAATGAGGATGAATGATCCGTCAGGCTGATTTATTATTTGTGAATTAAAAAAGTAGGAGCTTATCGCATCTTCTAGGGGCAGCTCGCTTTCTAACACTTTTATTGAGTTTAGATTTGTGTCGCAATAGGAGCTAACTTTGTTTTCTAAATTTTTTAGAAATTTATTGGGATTTTGAAAGGCATATTCATGATAGATAAAGAGATTGAGATGTCCCATGGAAATAACATCGTTATGAAAGGCGCCGGCATCGATTGCTTTTGGACTTTGTTGGACAAATAGAACTTGTTTATCGAATAATTTATGCTGCCTTGCAATTGCTTCTGAAGCAAGCTTAGATTGTCTTGCAGGATATTTTTGCGGTTTGACTTCTCTATCAGTTTCTGGATTTACTCCGTACACAAAAACATGAATTCCTGGGGTATCTGCACCTAGTTGAAATTTGGAAAAACGCAGATGGTTCGCAGCCCCTTCATCGGCAAAGTGTGAGTGGTTAGGAAGGGGGCTGTGGTGTTCGAAGAAAACGGGATTTGAAAAAATCCTCTTTAAATTTTGAGAAGTTGTTTCTGACTCAATAAAACGATGAAGGCCATTTTGTAAGTTTGCTGCGGTGAACTGAACTTTTCTTGTAGAAGTGTCGATGGAAGGAGAAACGGTCGCAGCATTTGCCGTCCACATAAACGCCGATGAAGAGATATATTTAAAAATCCAAGGAGCTTTTTTCTTGGCTTGATCTAACAAAATTTCTTTTGAACCTTCAAAACCAATTCTTCTTAAAATGGGGAAAAACGGCCTTTCTTGAATGGGCATGACCACGCATTTAACGCCGAGATCATTTAAGAACTTCATTTTAGCTAAGCTTTGAAGAGCCGCTTTTTGCGGATTTGAAGTTTCAGCCTCATTTTCCATGGAGGCTTCATTTCCATATGATAAGCCCCCATAATTATGGGTGGGGCCAGGTAAACCTACAACTAGGATTTCAGTCACTTTTTAACTCCTAAACCGGGAGGAATTTGTAAGGGGATTTGTACTTGGGCCATTTCAGAAGAGGCAACGGGATATGAGCAATAATCGGTTGCGTAAGAAGCGGAGGGGCGATAATTGCCGCTCATTTTAATGCCGCCAAAGGGAGCCATAGAACTTGCGCCTGTCGTTGCTGTATTCCAGTTAATTACGCCTGCACGAACGTTATAGAAGAAATGTTCATATTCATCGACTTTATCAGAGAAAATAGCGGCAACGAGACCGTATTTGGTACGGTTAGCTTCGCGTATCGCTTCATTTAAGTCTTTTACTCGAACTAAATAGAGCAAAGGTCCAAATACTTCTTCATCTTTGATATCAAACGAATTCACTTCAATGATGCCAGGGGTAAGCAATCGAGGTCCAAGCCGTTCCATTTTAAGGATCGGTTTTCCTTTTTGTTCATTGAATGCTTTAAAGATATGATCTGCACTAGCTTCACTAATCACTTCCCCCATAAAAGGTTCAGGTCTTTCGGTATGCAAGCCTACTTTTAGGGTCGATATCATATGGAGGAGTTCTTTTAAGAAAGCGTCTCCTTTCGGCCCTTCAAGTACAATTAATTTTCTTGCACAGGTACATCGTTGACCGCTTGTGATAAAAGCGGATTGAATCGTTAAGAAGCTTGCTGCATGAAGATCGCTAACTTCAGTAACAACAAGAGGATTCATGCCTCCCATTTCAAGGGCGACAAGAATTTGGGGTTTGGAGGCGAGTTTTTCTAATATTTTAAGACCCACAGGAAGGGAGCCGGTAAATAAAACGGAATCAATCGGTAAAGTCAGCAGTTGTTCTGCCGTATCGGCCCCACCCTGTACAACTTGAAGGTAAGTCGGTTCATTTGTCGCTTCAAGCCAGGTTTGATAGTATAGCTCCGCCGTTTTTTGAGCTTTTTCAGAGGGTTTAAATAACACGGTATTCCCTGCTATAAGGGCAGGAATGATGTGTCCATTAGGCAGATGAAGAGGAAAATTAAAAGGTCCAATGACAGCTGCAATCCCTAAAGGTTTAAATCGGGTGGCGATTCGGGCGGATCGCTGCTCTCTAAAGGTCTCTTGGCACCGATTTTTATAGGCTTCAATCGAGATCGCGATTTTTGCAATGGTTGATTGAACTTCTTGTTTCGAATCCCACAGGGGCTTGCCAATTTCATCTGATATGGTTTGAGCAAACTCATCTTTTCTTTTTTCCAGATGTTCGTGAAATTGATTTAATAGATCTATTCGCTTCGTGAGACTTTCTTTAGCGAGTTTTTCAGCGCCCTGTTTGACGAGATCGAATTTATTTTCTAGTGTTTCCAGTTTCATTTTTTCTCAAAATGGATAGGAGAGATGAGTAAATCATCTCCCAAGTTTACTTTTAATATTTCAGCCGCCTCTTTTGAAAGGGCAGCTTCACGGCCGGTAATTTCAACACCCGTAATAGTAGCTCGAAAATCTAATGATAGACTCGAAACAAACGAGGCACTTCCTTCGTCGGTAAAACGTGTCAGTCTTTTGAGCAATGCATGTTGATTGGTTTTAATCTTTTTAAGGTCGGCATATAAGATAGGGCCGCCATCCATGACATCGATCTCGTTTAGAAATTCAAATCCTTCTTCCTTGAGCATTTCAAAAGCGGGGAGAGTATGGGTATCAGTTTTTCCCAGGACTTTTGTTATTTCGGAGTCTAAAAAAAGGGTGCAAAGGGGGTGATTGGGAAGAAGATGCTTATAATCGAGAATGTCATTATCTAATCTTCTCATTAACTCTTTGAAAGAATGGTTGTGAAATCGGCCTGTAACATTATTCCAGAAGGGAGAGTCGCCTTGGTCCGAGATTACCCCTCTAAGATTTGCAAAAATCGTTTCGTTAAACCGATGCGGGAAGGCAGACATAAATAGGAAACGAGAGAATGATAAAAGTCTTCCGGCCCCTCTTTTTCTAAAATCAGGGCTTAAATAAAGCGACGCAATTTCTGTAAGCGCATTGGTGTGGATGGTTGGGATTAACCAGAAAAAATTCCCATCCTCCTCAATTTTATATGTGACTAAGGGATGATCAACCGTCGTATTGGCTTTGATACCAGAAAGACCCATGATTTTATTTGTCTCATGATCTTCAAGGACAAAATAATATCGCTCATTACCGGGCTCGTTAACCGTTTTATTAAAAGAAGAAAGAGAGCTAAGCAAGCGATTTTCAAGCACTTTTTCATTTTTGGGAAGTGAGGTGATTCCCAGTTCTGCCTTCATGGCGAAATCAATGATTCGACCTATATCATCTTTCTTGGCCGGCCTTATGAATGACATAATAGGGTTTCTTCCAGAATTTTTAAGACTTGCTCGATGTCATCATCGGTAATCGTCAGAAGGGGGGCTAAAAATCGTATGCGTAAAGGGTCACTTCCGGCGCTGAAGCAAATAACACCTTTTTGGAAAAGTTTTTGAATCAGGGATTGAACTTTATGAGGGCTTCCATCAAGAGGAGTAAACGCAATCATGCCTCCAAATCCGTAAGGACCCGATATTAGATGGGGATTCTTTTTGCGTATCCGTTCAAATCCTTCCACAAATTTTTTATGTATATGGGCGATTTTGCCTTTCTCACCGTAATACCCATCATCAATGAGTTTTTTTATAATTAAATGTGAGGCCTTGATGGCGACTGAAGAAGCGGTAAAAGTTTGGCTTAATAAAAGGGGCCTTGGTTTTACGTT
>JAGVJG010000038.1 GCA_020051235.1 Parachlamydiales bacterium
CATCGGGATGTGAACAAACGATATCTGAAGCAGCGATGAGGCCCATTCCGCCGGCGAGACAATAACCTTCAACATAGGCAACGATGGGTTTTGGAAAATAATAGAGGGCTTTAAACACTTCGAGCATGAGAGGAAAAATAATAGAGAGATCTTCTTTAAGATCGGCACCCGAACAAAAGGTGTTTCCCGCTCCTTGTAGAAGAAGGGAGGCAGCCTTGGTATCTTTTGCCCTTTCAAGGGTAAATAAAATTTGCTCGCAAGTTTCTTTGTTGAGTGCGTTTTTCTTTTCGGGACGATTAAGGATTAGCTTATCTTGTATTGCTCCCTCTTCAAATAAGATCATAACTCCATCTCCAATAATTCTTGAGCAAGCCCTTTTCCTTGAGGATCCCATGAAAGAGAAAGACTGACTCCCCCTTTCAAAATATCTTGTATCACAAAGTTTAACGATTCTAAATTATCAAGCTCATACCGGATGGTAGGATAGCCACCAAAAAATTCAGATACGCGCTCGGCCGTTAGCTTTTCTTTTAAAATTTTGTAGGCTTCTTTATTTTTTGCTATCACACCAATATTTGCGCTCGAACCTTTATCGCCCGATCTTGCTATCGCTAATTCAGAGAGGCGCATACCTTCTCCTTTTCAATTAAACAAGGCCAATATCCATAAACGGGTCGAACAGGACTTCTTCCTCCCGTATAACCCGTTGTTCCCGGAGGTCCTGAAGTGACAAAAGGCGCAAAAGCTCGAACAAATTTCTTAAGTTTAGCTTCGTTTGGATCAAAAGCTGCGATCCTTAAAAATGTTTTGTTATTTTCGTTAATAATATCTATTTCATGCCTTTGAGGTTTTATCGATTCAATCAATCGATCGGCCACTTTGTTAGCTCTAGCCTTTCCATTAATTCCAATGAAAAGAAGAGAACCTTCTGCTTTAAAACCCGCCTCATAAGTAGCCGAGACTTTATATGTTTTGGTGGGAGCTGACCCTAACGCACCCGAAACTTCCACTCGATTAGGCCCCTTTTCTTCGATCTTTAAATTTTTTAAAGACAATGTCACATCAGGGCTAAAATATTTTTCCGGATCGCCCATCTCATAAAGAATTTGCTCTTTGACTACTTCTGGATTAATGAGGCCTCGATAAGACGTAACGATAAAGCTTTTATCGTTACTTATTTCTATGATCGGATAGCCCGGTTTCTCTTTTAAATTATCCCATCCCGAATAAAGGCCGCCTGTTACTTGGCAGCCACATTCTATTAAATGCCCAGCTAAAGTCCCAAGCGCAAGTGCATTCCAATCTTTAAAACCAAATTTATAGATAAGCGGTGCAAGCGTTAGGCTCGGATCGGCGACTCGTCCTGTTACCACAATCTCCGCACCCTCTTGCAAAGCTTTAACGATAGGATCTGCCCCGATATAAGCGTTGGCGGTTTTTAAATCTTTTAAAATTGCGGAAAGCGGTTGATGGGTTTCTAAATTTTGAAATAAAGAATCATTTGGGGATTGCTTTAATTGATCAAGCACCTCATCCCCTGAGATCGCAACCACTTTTCTTCGAGTAATTTTTTCTAGCGCTTTTTTTAAACCTAAGGGATTTAATCCCCCGGCATTCGCAATCAATTTTGCTTTCGTTTTTCCTTCTAACGATTTAACTACCTCAATAAAGTCGTGTGCATATCCGAGATTAGAATCCTTCTCTTTTTGAATTGCGAGTATCGATAAAGTGAGCTCAGCTAAATAATCAAACGTTATAAAATCAACGTCAGGTACATTCTCAACTATCTCAAGAGCCGCTAAATTATCATCTCCCCAAAAGGCTGAAGCGTTTGCGATTTTCAAACCTGAATCACTCCCGTATGAAAACCAATTTCACTTTTTGCATTTCTTTTAACGATGTTGAGTAAATTATAAAGGGTTTCTCTTGTCGTATGAGGAGCAATAATGGCATCGACCCAACCACGTGCCGCTCCGTAGCGAATATCGGTTTTCTCTAAATAGCTTTTTTTAACTGCTTCGGCATCTTTGCCTTTATTTAGCTGCTCAAGCACTTGAGCGGCTTGCGACGCTCCCATAACGGCATATTTTGCATTAGGCCATGCTAAAATAAATCGAGGATCGTAGGCTTTTCCACATAAAGCGTAATTACCGGCACCGAAGGAGTTACCAATTATTATAGTAATTTTAGGAACAATTGAATTGGAGACAGCACTTACGAGTTTTGCGCCTGCTTTAATGATCCCGCTTTCTTCGGCTGCTTTTCCTACCATAAAACCGACGACATCTTGAAGAAAAACGATCGGCACACCCATCTGATTGCAATCCATAACAAAACGAGCGGCTTTGTCTGCAGAGTCGGTGTAAAGGACACCTCCAATTTCAATCTCTCCTCGCGCCGTTTCAATCTTGGTTCTTTGATTGGCCACTATTCCAACAGGGTTTTTGCCCACTTTGCCAAAACCACAAACAATCGTTTTTCCATATTCGGCTTTATACTCGTCAAAACTCCCCTCATCAACAATCGCATCAATAATGTTTCTTACATCGACATCGGGATTTAAATGATCGTATATTTCCTTGTATGGCTCTTTCAAAGGCTTATCTTGCTCTTCTTCGGGAAGCATAGAAAATAAATCGCGGATTTTCTCTAAGCAGCTTTCATCATCTTTTTCTAAATAATCAACCGTTCCACTTAAAGAGGCATGCATCTTGGCGCCTCCTAAAGATTCGGTATCGACCACTTGCCCAATTGCCGCTTTTACAAGGGCAGGCCCTGCCAAATAAAGACCGCTCCCCTCTGTCATCAATAATTGATCACATAAAACGGGAAGATAGCCTCCGCCTGCAATGCAATTTCCCATGATGGCAGCGAATTGAGTAATGCCTGCCGCAGAAATGATCGCATTATTTCTAAAGATCCGGCCAAAATCATCTTCGTCGGGGAAAATCTCATCTTGAAGAGGAAGAAAAACGCCTGATGAATCAACAAGGTAAACTAGGGGTAATCGATTTTCGAAGGCTATTTTCTGAGCTCGTAAAACCTTTTTCACGGATTGAGGAAAAAAAGCTCCCGCCTTTACGGTGGCATCATTTGCGATAATCATCGCTTTATGCCCCTTAATTTCTCCAATGCCGGTTACAACTCCTGCGCCGGGTAGATCTCCCCACTCTTTGTACATGTTAAAGCCGGCCCAAAGATTGATTTCAAAAAAGTGGCTGGGGTCATCTAACAGTTTATCTAATCTTTCACGAACGGTGAGACGATTTAATTTCTTTTGACGATCTCTCCCCGATTGTCCTCCGCCTTCACGAAGACGCGCTTCTTCTTTTAATATGTCTTCGGTTGTGCCTCTAAAATTCATACTTTAAAACCTTCAACAAGATGATCGGCTGTCTTTTCAATAATGCGATCTTGAGGATTGAAAAGATTGTTATAGGCTTCATCAAATCTTCTTGAAGCGTAATCTAGATATAAAAGGCCTTCTGCTTTTTTCTCAGATTCTTTTTCTAATTTTGAATAAACCGCAGATGAGGTGTAAAGAACAATGGCCATCTCGGCCAGACGGTTTAAAATGAGCTGTTTGTCAATGATCCCTTCCCCATATCTTACAAGGGCTTTTAAACACGCCCTATGAAATCTTTGAATTTGCTTTCTTAAAAGATCGCGTTGACGAGGATGGTGTTTAGAATAGGAAAGAGGAGTTTGGAGTAAATTTTTAAGTATAGGAACGAGGGCGGATAAATTTCTTTTCTTCTTAATTTCAAGTAGGTTTTGACCCAGCTCTCTTAAGCCGACGGAAGCAATAAAAACGCGAAGAACTTCATTAGAACCTTCACCGATCATATTTAGACGCGCATCTCGCATCATTCTTTCTAAGGGTTGGTCAGTAAAAAATGAACGGCCTCCATAAATTTGCATCGTGTCGTAAATAATGTCCCAAGCACTTTCCGAGGCAAAAACTTTTAAAATAGCCGTTTCCAGCATGACATCTTCTTGACCCTTATCGATAAGGCCTGCCGTTAAGTAGGTCGTCGCTTCAATGGCATAAACATAGGCAGCCATTTTTGCGAGCTTTGCTTTAACGAGCGCAAAATCAGAAAGTGGATGTTTAAATTGAATTCTGGTTTTAGCGTGCTTGAAAGCCTTATTCATGGCTTCTTTAGCAACACCTAAACAAGTCGCGCCAAAAGTGGTTCTTCCGTAATCAAGCACCGTAAGACACACTTTCAATCCTCCACCCAAAGGTCCTAAAATATTTTCTTTTGGAACTTCTACATTATTGAAAGTGAGATTACTTGTGACTGAACCCCGCATACCGACTTTATCAAGCGCTTTTGCAGCCACTTCAAATCCCGGCATATCAGGCGTGACTAAAAAGGCGGTAACTTTTCCATCCACTTTCGCCATAACTGTGATGATTTCGGCAATAGCGCCGTTCGTCGTCCACTGTTTTTTTCCGTTAATAATGTAGCGTTCTTTATTTGGATCCCAAGTGGCAATGGTTTCAATACCCCCGGCATCCGATCCTGCATTGGGTTCAGTTAAAGAAAAAGCGGCAAGCGATTCTCCCGAACTAAGTTTGGGAAGCCATTTATCTTTTTGTTCTTTCGTTCCAAAAAGGAGTAAGGCTTTTAAGCCGACGCTTTGATGCGCATTAATAAATAAAGCCGTAGCTGCACAACGAGAAGCGATTAATTCCATCGTTTTACAGTAGGCCGTCTGGCTTAATCCAAGCGCTCCATATTGAGCCGGAATAGTAATACTTAGGATGCCTAGCTTGCCTAAACCCTGTACAACTTCTTTTGGAATTGAACTATTTTTATCAATCGCAACAGGATCGAGTTTTTCATCTAAAAACTTTTTCAACTCTTCCATTAGGTTTTGTGTCTTAAGTACATCTAATGAAGGGACTTGTGGAAATGGAATGACCGCTTTTTCGTCCCATTTTCCAAAAAATAACTTTTTTACGTAATTGGGCTTACTAGGGCCCGAAAATAACATCTCTTCGGCAAGCTTCCTTGTCTCATCATCCATAGAATTGGACTGTAGCATAACCATTTTTTTCATCGAGTTTTTTTCCCTGCCTTAGCTATGATTGAAAATCACTAACTTTAAAGGGACTTAAATGAAAAAATATTTAATACTAGCCCTACTGCTTATAAGTCCTTCTCTTCAAGCCATTTGCAAAGGAAAATTAGACGTTGCTCCTACCTGGATGAAGATCGATGTTCTTGAATTTGGAAAAACCGTAAGAAGACTAGATATTTCGGGCGCAAGGGTTGCCGCTGACTATTTCGTTTGGAATAATATTATGGCACGGGGAACTTTCCTTGCCGGCCGCGGCGACGCGAATTTTGAAACATATTCACTCGGTTTAGGGGCATGCCTTCCCTATAAACAATTATATTTCACTCCCCATGCCGGAATTACCTATACCAATTTCAGAACCAGTTTTGATTTACCTCAGTTTTTCCTCTTTCACTTAAAACAACATTTCACAAGCTACGGACCGTATGTAGGGCTTGATGCGCAGTGGTGCATCAACGACAAATGGCGTATTGGAGGCGGTTTCGTTTATGCGTGGGGAAGAACTAAAACAGTTGTAAAACCTATCCAAAAGGCGAAATCAAGCACCAAAGGCCCCAACTATACTATTCTCTTAGAGCATGATATTGGCGATAAGTGGTCAATAAACCTCGGTGCCGGTTATAACCGTTCACTCGATCGAGAAAAACATGGCCTTAAGGGTAAAGGAATTAAAATTGGCTTGACCCGCTGGTTTTAATCTGTCAATTTGTGCCTTATAAAACCCTATGAGGCACACTTATGCAACCTGCTTCCACAGCTTTATCTTCTGATCCAAAACAAAGAATAGGTTTTTTATCTATCGATGGAGGAGGTGTTCGTGGACGTATACCTTCAGAAGTTCTTGAACTCTTGTGGGGTGATTTTGGAAAATTCGAATTTTCAAGGGTTTTCTCTTACCAAGCTGCTACTTCTGTAAGCAGCTTTATTGTTCTTGGTTTGAATGTAAAAACGATCGTCGAAATCAATGCGCTTTTCGATTCATCAGCGGATAAAGTTTTCTACAAACCCGGTTGGATTACAAAATTGTTCACGCTAGATTTTTTACTGCGTTATGAATACTCAGTAAAACCCTTTATGGCAATGGTGGATGGCGCTTTTGGCACCACCCCATTTTCTGCCGCAAAGGCCCCTACTTTTATTGCGACTACTTGTCTTACACCGGTTGATGCCGTTCCCTTTATCAGCAGTCGATGCCCTCAATACCCTACCCTTACAATGGCGCAAATTATTCGCGCCGCAACCGCCGCCACTACTTATTTTCAACCCTACGATTTAACAGATAAGGACGGGGTGGTAAAAACTTTTACCGATGGTGGCTTAGGAAATAATATGAACACCCTTCGAGCGTACACGGAATTTAAGGATGATTTTGAAGGAAAAGACGTTGAAATACTTTCTTTGGGAACCGCCAATTGTGTGCAAAATATCCCTCTATCAAAATGCAAAAATTGGGGTGGAATTGAATGGGCGGATCCCTTAATCACAGCCATTTTTAATGCGACATGTAAAAACCAAGAGCAAACAGCCGCTCGACTCTTTTCTAACGCACGCTATATACGACTTCAACCCGATGTACCTGAAGATCACGATGCGCTCAACGATGGGTCGAAAGCGAATATCGACTACCTTAAAGATGTGGGCAAGCAAGTTTACAAAGCAAACTATAACTCCCTTGAAAGGATGATGCGACGCATTCTTGATCAGGAAACAAATTAAAGAAGGTTAATGTTTATTCAACATTACATAATTCATTAGATTTCTACTCGAGAGTTGCCAAAAAATGCTGAAGCATTTTCCGACCAATAAACTTGTCGGGGCTGCCGCCCCCGCACCCCGGCCATTTCTGACGTGCCCAAATGCGCGTATACCGCATAACGGGGCTCTCGCTCGAACGTGCCTAAAGCACGCCCATCGCTCGCATACGCGATTTTGGC
>JAGVJG010000180.1 GCA_020051235.1 Parachlamydiales bacterium
ACACACTATACGCTTATCAAAAAAGTCCTACTTGAGAAAAAATTACAAGGCTCTATAAATCTCAATAAAGCGGATGAGATTTACAAAGAAGCTCTAAATCATAACGATACATCTTTTGTCGATTGGTTTATCTCTAAGGGATTCAATCCCACCAAAAGAAGCAAGTCATTATTCGCTTCATTCAAATTTTAATCGTTTAATAATTAATGATCTGGTAACTAGAAAAATATGAGATATATTTTCTTAGTTTTTATTTTTAATATTTTTGCACATGAGCCCTCGATTGATTTGACAATTAGAACAACTATTGGGGCAGGCTTTTTTGCAGAGTTACAGAAAGTGGTCGCAAATTTGAAGTATTACGAAAATAAACACCTAAGTCGTGTAACCGTAGATTGGACTGAGGAGTTTTTCCCTTATAAAAATGATCCAATAGAAAATGGATGGGATCTATTTTTTGAGCCTATATTGAACAATGATGTGGGAGGCTCCTCAAGTATAATAACTGATTTAGGTCCAACCCACGAGGTTCACGATCAAAAATGTATCGATCATTGGGTTTCTTACAATAAATATTTATCCTACCGACTGAATTTGAATCGAATCTTCAATAAATACATCAAAATCAAATCAAACATTCTTAATGAAGCACAAGAATTTTATGATCAGAACTTAAAAGGTTATTATGCGATTGGAGTGCATGTTAGATTTAGCGCGGCCCACGCAGGGGAAAACCCAAAAGGCACGCCTAAATTAGATGATTATATTAACGAGATAAATAGAATTATTAAGAAAAAAGGGACAGTAAAAATCTTTTTGGCTTCGGATAGTGAATATGTAATTAACCGTTTTAAAAAAGAATATTCTTCCCAGATGATTGTCGTTCGGGATGCTTTTAGAAGTAAATATGATGAAGAGCCTCATTTAATCTATTCCAATCCAGAATATTGGTTGTCTCATAAGGCTGAATTTCACGCTAAAAAGCCCGGATATTTTGGAGGAAAGACCGTTTTATTAGATGTGATAACACTTTCAAAATGTGATATTTTGATTCATACAACTAGCAATGTTTCTGATTTTACTACGTACTTAAATCCTTATATCGATTCAATTTATGTACCAAATAATGCAATCACTTGGCCATGCAGATATAATTTGAAATGATTTCTTAATTATAACTTATTGAAGTTTTGTAAACGTTTAAGCGTGTTCATTTAAGGACGCGTTTGACATTTCACCGAAATAGGAAGAACATTAGATTAACCTTACAAGGGTGGAGGGTTAATAATATGAAAAAACTTTTAATACCCCTATTTGCAGTATCATTGGTGACACTGTCACTTGATGCAAATGCAATGAATTCAGCAGAATCCGTGCAAATTAATAAAGACGGCTCAAAATTCATTAAAGATGCTGAAGGAAATCAAGTCATTATAAATGCCGATGGAACTAAATCCATTAAAGATAGTGAAGGCAACGAAGTTACAGTTAACGCTGACGGCTCTAAAACAATTAAAAGAGCGGATGGCACTACTGTAGAAGTAAAAGTTGATGGATCAAAAACCATCAAAAAAGCTGACGGTACTGTTATTGATGTAAAACCTGCAGCTAAATAAACTTTTGGGACGGAACTTTGATTCCGTCCCTTCCCTTATCTCTTTTCAATTTTTCGTTTAATAAACTGAAGATTCTTTTTATAGGTTTTCATGCCTGAAGGGTCGACTAATTTTTCTGCAATCCATTCAGTTGTTCCGGAAGATGTTTGATATCTTAAATCGGGGCCTGGGTTTTCAGCGATCTCAACTAATAAGTCAGCCACTTCTTTACAAGACTGACCTTCAGTCGTCGAAATCATATCGCAAATGCCTTGGGTGAGCTTCTGATAAAACGCTTCGTTTGTAGCGCGCGTGCCTTTGACACAATGTTTTCCCCAATTATTTTTAACATAACCAGGCTCAACAATTGAAACTTTGATATTCCAAGGGGAGACCGTTGCCGCTAAAGATTCACTCAACCCTTCAATTGCAAATTTGGAGGCAGAGTAAACGCCCATACCGGGTAAAGCATGAACGCCAACCCCACTACTGATATTTATAATATGGCCCGACTGTTGTTTGCGCATGGCCGGAAGAACGGCTTGAATAAGACGTAAAGGGCCAAAAAAGTTCACATCAAAAACTTGCTTGGCTTCATCCAATGTTATTGATTCTTCAGAGCCGATAAGACCATAGCCCGCGCTATTAACCAACGCATCGATCCGACCATCTTTTTTAAGAATCAAATCAACAGCATTATTCACCTGTTGATCGTTTGTCACATCAAACTGAGTAAACTCAACTTGGGCAAGTTTTTTTAAATCTTCAGGAATGCTTTTGCGATAAGCGGCCCATACTTTCCAGCCCTTTTCTTGAAAGCTTTTAACCGCATCAGAACCAATCCCGCTTGAGGTTCCCGTTATAAGAACCACTTTTTGCTCCGCGAGCAACCCCGAAGCCACTAATAGAAGTGCAATAAACCATTTATTCATGCCTTTCATTTAAAAAAAAGCAGCTTAAATAAAAAGAATAAATTCTCTTAAAGTTGATCGAAGTCCAAGTATTTTTCTAGAATCAAGGTTAGATTTTGATAGGCTTTAATGCTACGAGGAGGGGCTTGCCATTCAGGCAAAGGTTTTGCAATCAAATCATCAACGGGGAAGAAAAGAACGTAGACGTTTTCTAATGAAGCGTTTGTTTGATTAAGGCGATAGAGGTGGACGTGCGCGTTTTTGGCAAAAGTTATGTAGATTTTACGAGTGCCCTCCGGAACGATGGGGCTGTAGTAATGAGTATTATAATACTCGGTCATCATTGCAAGATCTTCAGGAGTGGCATCTGTTCTTGAAAGCCAATCATTAAACAAATCCCATCCGAACTTAGTTGATTTGTTTACGCCCGCCCATCTAAAAAATTCATCATCGTCATAATTATGTTGAGTACGATTCCAATTCACCTGTCCATTAAAAGAATCAAATCCATAACGAGTAGCATGAGGGATTTGTACGGAAATAGATTCATTATAACCACGGAGAAGATTCCAGAGAGTTTGTGATCGATTATTAGCACCTGAACACGAAGGAAAAACAACGTCGCCTTTTAAAAATACAAAAGGATCCACATCTCCATCCAAACGGATAATCGTTCCCCCTTTCGCCAAAAACTCCTCTATGCAATTTTCTAAAAGAGAAGAGGGTTCTGCTTGCAAATCAGCGTCCGCTTCATTTGCATAAATAACCGGATTGTTTGAAGGAATGTCCAAAGCAAATCCACTCATTACAAAAAGTACTGCTAATATTAAAAATCGTTTTGTCATTATGTTTTAAACAAATATTATATATATTTAACCAATTCCTGTCAATTTATTACTATAGAGACTAGCGAGGATAAATCGCTTCTGGCATACTCCTCCTAGTGCCTAAATAGCTCAGTTGGTAGAGCAGTGCTTTCGTAAAGCAAAGGTCGTCGGTTCGAGTCCGGCTTTGGGCAATATGCAAATTATTTTTTTAATCGCTTCGATTCTCTTTACATTCCAAATTAGAGCAGAAGACTTAATTAATGAAATTGTGATCTTCAAAGTTCAAAATCCCTCAAATGGAATTGAATTCGCGCATGCCGTTGTCAAAGATATTAAATCATTCAAAGATTTATGGACTTAAAAGGCGCAAAAAACTTTTGTAATCGTCATAGGACAAAGAATAATTATTTTGTGCAAATTTTGGAGGTGGGAAGGTGATTCCATTCCAGGATCTGATAATCCAAGGACGAACGGGTTGTCCTGGAAAAGCGGAGCCTTCAATTAAATTGAGTTTGTCTTTGACGATAGCGAAGATATGAGCATAATAACCTGAAAGCGGATGCATAATGATCCAAGTACCATATCGAGTATACAATTCTACAGGGCACATTGTAATATCCTGTACTCTTAAAATTAAACCTTCTTGCAATTGGTTGTAATAAGGATTAGGGCCCTCTAAAAATACGGGAGTTGTATGAACTCCGTTCTTTTCAAACTCAGATACTATGTATTGAGCAATTTCAAAAGGGATTTTTAAATCAGCATTAACTGTCATCGACTTTAGTTTTGATGTTTAAGTTATTCGAGAAATGAAAAAGAGGTTGAAGCTGTTTTCTTGAAATAGGCGCTTCCGTTCGATAAAAACATGTTTGGAAAATTTCTGAAAAAGAGGTTGGGATCAAAATATCCCTTAATATCCCATCAGTTTGCACATACTCATCAAATGCTTTTAAAAGATCAATCGATGGACTGTAGACTAAAATATTTCGTTTAGTTTTAGGGTCATTGCTTGACATGAGTAAAATTAAAAAAGTTAGATTTCGATCGTGAGCATATTTTTGAATATTTTCTGCAACTAACTCAAGATCCTCTAAATTCCATATTACTGCGGGCGGGATAGATGAAATTCCATATAAAATTTTACCATCTAAATATTCTTTAAAATCCTTACTTAATAGCATTGATGGAGTTAAGCCTGAAATATCGTTTTTGGCATCTAACAATTTTTGATAAAAGTTTTTTGGAATCTTTTTAGAGAGCTTTTTTAACTGTTTTGCCGCATCAATAT
>JAGVJG010000104.1 GCA_020051235.1 Parachlamydiales bacterium
AACGGGGCTCTCGCTCGAACGTGCCTAAAGCACGCCCATCGCTCGCATACGCGATTTTGGCTACGCCATAAATGGCTCGGGGCGGAGCTGTCGCTCCGCTTTTAACCCGCCCTTGAAGGGCGGCCACATTGCGGCAGGTAGCCTGCCGCCCTCGCCGAAGGCGAGCATCAATTCAGCTAAATGTATACCGCCCTCCAAGGGCGGGTCTCAAGCGCCCCTACAGGGCGCCACCGAGCCATTTATGGCGTCGGGAAAAATTGCGGATGCGAGCGAAGAGCTTAGGTTACACCTACTCGAGCGAGAGCTGCGTAAGCAGCGGTTATACGCGATTTTAACCCCGCAAGAAATGGCCTTGGGGAGCGGGGGCGGCAGCCCCGACAAGAACATTTGTCATGAAAAAAGCTCTGCTTTTTTTGACGACTCTCGAGTAGAAATCTAATGATCAACGAGATGTTCATCAAAAGTTAACCATTTTATATTGTAAGTTTTTCGCCTTCGGATCTTGCTACAAGAACAGTAGAAACGCTGTTGCTGTAGACGTTCATGACGGTTCGGAACATGTCGAGTAGTCTCTCTACAACGAGTAGTAGTGCGATGCCTTCAACAGGGATACCTACCATATTCAATATGACAACGACGACTACAAGGCTTGCGGAAGGAATGCCCGCAATCCCGATCGACATAATGAAAGAAAGTAAAATGATCAAAATTTGAGAAGCTAAATTCAGTTCGATTCCGTATGCCTGCGCGAGATAAAAAGTAGCCACGCACTCAAAGATGGCCGTTCCCGCCATATGAACAGAGGTTCCAAGAGGTAAAACAAAACTGGCTATACGGTTCGATACTCCGCCTCTTTTTTCTAAACTTTCGAGTGTGACGGGGAAAGTTGCAGCAGAGGAACTGGTTGTAAAGGCCGTTAAAATAGCCGGCGCCATCGCTTTCATATGACCCCAGGGAGAAACTCTTCCTTGGAATTTTAGTATAAGGGATAAGGCAACTATTCCGTAGAGAGCAAATGCCACAAGAGTAGTGACGAAAAACCATCCTGACGAGCGAATCGCCTCCATACCTGAGGAAGCAACGACTTTTGCAACTAATGCAAAAACACCTAAAGGCAAAAATTGAATGACAAAGTGAGTGATAAGCATCATCACTTGAAACACCCCTTTAAAGAAGCTTTGGAGGGTTCCCGATAAATGCGGATCAATTTTCGATGTAAAATAACCAAATAGGAAACAAAAGAAAATCAGGCCTAACATCTGACCTTCAGCGGCCGCTTGAATAATATTTTGAGGAAGAATCCTTAGTAAAATATCTTTTAGTTTACTAAATAAAGTCGACTGATCGATCTCTTGATATGTTTTAGTCAGTGCAAGAGATTGCTTAGAACCTGGATCCATCCAAACAACGACCAAATAACCACAAATTACGGCTAACAAAGTAAGGGCGAAAAAAGTACCGAAAGTTTTAAGACCTAATGAAAAAACGGCTTTTTCTTCTCCCATCCGAGCAATACCAATAATGATGGAAGAGGCAACCAAAGGAACAATCACAAGTTTTAATGCATTTAAGAAAAGCTGACCGACTAAATCGTATAATTCATAATAAGTAACTCCAAAAATCGATTTGTCAGTTCCGGTGATGGAACCTGCAATGATTGCAAGACCGATAGCAACAAAAACCAGGATCAGGTTAAGTTTATTCACTGTTTTTAAATCCGTATAAAAGCGATAAAAGTGTTATTTTAGGAAGAAAAGCGATTGTTTTCAAATCTTCTCTACTTTGTTTATCTACTTGCTCTAACACTCTTTGTAGAAGAAGGGGCTGTTCCATTTTGGATAACGTTACTGGCCGTCCTTCCGTTAGGGGCTTTTACTTATTTCACCCGTTTAAAGCTGAAACAGACACTATTAATATCTTTAGCCTATCTAACGATACTTACTTTTTTAAAATTAATTAGTTGGTCGCCATTATTAGTTTTAACTTATATATTTAATCTTTGGCTACATACGCTTAGATCCCCATGGGATAAAAAAGCTTTTAGATTCCTTTTGCCTTTCATGCTTCCCTATTTAATTATTTCCCCCTTTTCTCTCTTTTTTAATGAGGATTGGACACTCATCCTTTCATTTTTATTAATGATCGCTATGTTTGCTTTCTTTCCCTTCCTCGTACAAAAAATTTGGCAGTCAAAACCCCTTGAACCCAGTCCGCTAAAAAACGAGCTGGAAGCTCTATGCGAAAAAGCCCAATTTAAACATGGAGGACTGTTAGAGTGGACACTCTTATCCGGTTACATAACGGCAGGAATTATGGGAGTGATTCCAAAGTTTAGATATGTTCTTTTTACTCCAAGCTTATTAAGGAATTTAAAACCCACTTCCATTCAGGCGGTACTGGCCCACGAGATGGGGCATCATTTCTACAAACACCTTTGGATTTTCCCTATTTTAATTTTAAGTGTGGTTTACACAGCCGGATGGCTTACTTATTTATTACCCATTGAAAATGATTGGATATCGAACCTTGTATTCATTGTCATCGCGCTCATTTATGCGCGAATAGTCGGAGGGTTTTACTCAAGGTTATTTGAAAGGCAAGCCGATCTTTATCCTTTAAAGTTGGGACTTCCCATGGAATACACCATTGATGCACTAGAAGAGGTAGCGCAAGCTTCCGGGGCTTCGAAAACGAAACCTTCTTGGCATCACTTTTCAATTGATGAGAGAGTAAAATTTCTTGAAGAAGTTAAAAATGATCCAAAAATAATCGCGAAACATAATCTTAAAACAACGATTGCCATATTTTTTTTAATCATTTACGTTATTACTTTAATGCTATTGGTTTATGTAAATGATTTCTGACGACGATTTAAAACAGTTCTTTACTTTCTTAAATTTCCCCTCCGTATCTTCTGAACCAGACCATAAACAAGACGTCGAAAATTGTTTTAATTGGTTGAACCAAGAAATTCAAAAAATTGGTTTTAAAACAGAGCGATGGGAAACGGAAGGTCACCCCGTTTTATTTGCCGAATCGAAAAAAATTCCTAATAAACCTACGTTATTAATTTATAATCATTATGACGTGCAGCCCGTGGATCCCCTTGAATTGTGGGAAAGCCCTCCCTTTCAAGCGACTTTAAAAGACGGTGTCGTTTATGCAAGAGGCGCCCAAGATAATAAGGGTCAACTTTTCTACACTTTTTTAGCTCTTAAAGAACTGAAAGAATTTCCCATCAATATTAAATGGATTATTGAAGGCGAAGAAGAGATGGGAAGCGAAGGCCTTGAAACCCTATTACCTAAATATAAAGAGAAACTAAAATCGGATTATACGGCGATTGTAGACTGCGGCATCCCCGATGCAGACACGCCCGCCGTTTCTCTTGGTATGCGTGGAATAATGACAATGGAACTTGAATTAACAGGAACCGATGTCGATCTACATTCAGGAACACACGGCGGCATTGCTTACAATCCCCTTCGAGCATTAACCGAAATTCTCGGCAACGTTCGTGATAAAAACGGAAAAATCACTATTCCCGGCTTTTATGATTCGATCATTCCTTTAACAGATGAAGAGAAAAAAGATATCTCATTTGAATTTGACGAAAAGAAATATGAGAAGGATTTTGGTGTTAAAGCGACCGGTGGCGAAAAAGATCTAAAGCCTTTGGAAAGAAACTGGCTTCGTCCGACGTTTGAAATCAATGGGTTATGGGGCGGCTATCAGGGTGAAGGATTTAAAACCGTAATCCCTTCAAAAGCACACGCTAAAATTTCGTGCCGTCTGGTTAAAGGACAAGACCCCGCCAAAATGTCCGCTCTTTTGAAGGATTATTTTGAGAAAGTCGTTCCACCCGGAATTTCAATAAAAATAAAAACACCTCATGGCGGAGGGCCTGCCATTTTGAGCAGTCCTCATTCAAAAATTGTTCAAGCGTTTGCAAAATCTTTTTCTACCGTCTTCAACAAACCCTGTCGATATATACTTGAAGGGGCATCTATTCCGATTGTTTCTGCCCTTGGAAAAGCATCTGATTCAGAAGCGGTATTAGTGGGCGTCGGGCTTATTACAGATAAAATTCATGCGCCTAATGAACATTTTAGTGTAGATCGATTATACAAAGGAAAAGAAGTCATTAAACAAGCGATTAAAAACTTAGTTTAATAGTTTACTATTTTTTACCTATTCTTTCCGAAGAACAACAATTTTATTAATATCTAACACTCAATAGCTTAGATTATTAATAAATTAATAAGCTGAAATTATAAATCAGTTATTATATGTAACAAATATGCTTAAAGACAACATCCGCAAAATGAATCCGAGCAAAAACGGAATGGATATTGTCATCGTTTCAGTCCCCAATATCGAGCAAGAATTATTCTGGGAAAAAAGATTAGATGCAAGCAAAGGCCAAGTTATTAAAGACGGCGCGCTCGTTATTGTCGTTCACGAAGATTGGGCGGGAGGAGCCGGCAATGGACTTGGATCTTTATACGCTTATCAAAAAGCACGCGAAAAAGCTTTTGTTAAATATAAAATCGATATTTTTCAAAAACAGAGAGAAGGCTATTCGATCGCTTTATACCATACAGCTGGAGAAGGCCGAAGATTATATCCTATTACTGCAAGCGAATATGGCAATAAATGTGCAGTAAAGCTTCCTTCACTAATTAAAATCGATGGACAAGACGAACCCATTACTTTACTTGAAGCGGTCATCAAGCAAACAGGCATCTATTCGAATGCAAGAAGAGGACGATTTTCTGTTTTTTGGGCCGATCAATTATTTCTACCCGCTACTCCCCCCGAATATACATCCAAACATCATGCCGACATTTTAGTTAAATTAATTCCGATGCCCACTGAAGAAGAGTGGAATCAAAAAGAACTTAATAAGTATGGCATTATAACCGTCAATAAAGAGGGCGATCCTCAAAAGATAGATAAAATTGATTACACTCACATAAAAAAACTGATCAGCGAAGGAACGGTATCAATTGCGGGTGGCGTTGGAATAAGTTTAGGATCCTTTAGCCTATCTACTCCTTTCACCTTTGCCTTAATGCAAGAATTTCAACCCGAGCTTATTCAACGAAATAGCAAAATGGACTCGGATCCCCACTTTTGGATGCCTCTTACCCTCACCCAAAAAAACTATATTGATTTGATGGTTAAAAAAGGGATCTCAGCTGAAGATGCAAAAAACCATCATTTGCGCATGCAATACTTTAAAAATCACTTTTTAAACAAGTATCCCGATACTCTTTTATTTGGTGTGGTTGATATTGGGGTAGGAAGCTTTTGGTGGGATTTTGGAACGATAGATAGTTATTTTAATAACTTGCTAAAACTAATTCAAAATAGCGTTGAAGGCTATTTACTCCGGGAAATTTTTGGCCTGGATCAAAATTTTGATCGAATCGTTTTAAACTCGAATATCGGAAGGGGAACGATAACTTCATCCGTCGTCGTAGGAACAGTGGCTGAAGAGATGAATATTGACCATTGCGTCGTCATAGACTCAAACTTTAAGGATATGCAAGCCTCCCACTCCCTATTCTATGATGTATTAGAAGAAGACAACCTCGCATTCCAAGAAAACACCGTGCGCGCAGATACCTATCTTGCTAAAGAAGACGCCCATTTAAAAATATATGCCGAAAGAACTCAAGATTCTAAAAAACTCTGGACTACCAAGCTTCCCAATAATTCGGAAAGCTATGAATCCATCGCAGCAAAACTAAAAACGGAAGATTGTTTAAAAGGTGAAGAAACCTTCAAAAAGAAGTTAAAGAATACGCCTATCTATCAAGATAAGGCCTAACAGGGTCTAATCTTTTATCTTTTAATACTTCAGGATCACCGCCCGCATTAAGATAAGCTTTAATCCACCCTTTTGCTGCTTGAATATCATTTAATTGAGCCGCGGCCATAGCATTTAACGCCATCTGATCCGCATTTTGACCGCCGATTTTTAAAACCGTTTTATAGTCTCCCGTTTCAAAAGCAAGACGTTGATAAAGGAGAATCCCTTCTTCATTCAAATTCGAATAGACCGGTTTTATAAGGGAATAAGCGCGACTATATTCTCCCTGCATCGACTCAATCTGAGCGAGTCTAAAAGTTGAAAAGTTATAAAGGGAACCTGATTTGCTCTTTTCACGCACCATTTCATAAAGCGTGCGAGCTTTAGGATAATTTTCCGAATGAAAATCGCTTTCTGCTTCGTCAAACTGTTTTTGTATTGCGCTATCCGTATCAGCTTCACTCATGCCTGCAACTTGTTTGTAGCCTCGGAAGCTTTCAAATGTAAAAATCGCAAGTATGATTCCAATGAAAATTTGGCTATAGGCAAAAGCCGCAAGAGAAAGAATGCCCCCTAGTGCAAGCGAAATAATCATGGACGCTTTTAACCCCTTTAACCCAAAAATTCCCTCTAACATAATGCGAAGAAGGTGTCCTCCATCCATTGGAAGGATGGGTAAAAGATTAAAGATCGTCCAAATTAAATTGATTTCACCCGTGATTTGAAGATAGGAAGAGGGATAAATCGTGTTGAGGTAAAAAGCAAAAAGGCTAAGCGCAAAACCAAACAAGGGACCGTTAAATACAACAAGGAATTCTTGCCATTTTTTTAAAGGAGGCCCCTTTCTTTCTGTCAATCCGCCGAGAACTTGCAATGTAATTCTAGGGCGCTGTTTAAATAATTTTGCTGTAAGTGCATGCCCATATTCATGAATTAAAACCGAAAGAAAAACAATTCCTGCTACCACCAACGTCGCAGTAAAATCTTGGGTTATAATGAATCCGATCCAAAGGGCGATAACAATAAATAAGGGATGAACCGTTACAGGTATTGTGGAATTAAAAGTAAACATAGCACTTATTATAAAGGATTGGCTTTATAGTTGTAATACTGTTTTACCCATATCTGCGGGTGATCTAGCTACTTTTACCCCAGCCTTTTCTAGGGCTGAAATCTTACTTTCAGCGGTACCTTGCCCTTGAGAAATGATGGCTCCGGCATGCCCCATTCTTCGGCCTGGAGGAGCGGTTGCGCCAGCAATAAAAGCGGCAATCGGCTTTTTGGCGTTCTTCCTAATCCATTCTGCCGCTTCTTCTTCGGCCGTTCCGCCAATTTCACCGATCATGATAATTCTTTCGGTTTGCGGATCTTCTTCAAAAGCCTTTAATACATCAATAAAGTTTGTTCCATTTAAAGGATCGCCGCCTATTCCCACACAGGTAGATTGCCCCAAATTCAGATTCGAAGTTTGCCACACCGCTTCATAGGTAAGCGTTCCTGATCTAGAAACAATTCCCACCGATCCCGGTTTATGAATGTAGCCGGGCATAATACCAATTTTGCATTCACCGGGAGTAATAATTCCGGGACAATTGGGTCCGATGAGCCGACTTTTACTTTTTTTCATTACCGATTTGACTTCCAACATATCATGAATAGGAATGCCTTCCGTAATGCAAACAATTAAAGGTATGTGAGCGGCCTCAGCTTCAAGTATCGCTTCCGCAGCAAAGGGTGGGGGAACAAAAATCATCGAAGCATTAGCGCCTGTTTTATCAACCGCTTCTTGAACCGTATCAAAAACAGGAAGATTTAAAATGGTCTCTCCCCCTTTTCCGGGAGTCACTCCCCCGACAAATTTAGATCCATAAGCTAAACACGCTTCAGTATGAAATTTTCCGGCTTTACCTGTGATACCTTGCGTTATTACTTTAGTATTTTTATTAACCCAGATCGACATGTGTCACCTTTTGTGCGGCGTCATTAAGATCGCTTGCTACCGTAATTTTTAAACCCGATTCGTTTAATTTCTTTTTACCCTTATCCACATTGGTTCCTTCCATACGAACCACAAGAGGGACCTTTAACTTCAATTCATTTGCAGCTTGAATGATTCCTTCAGCTAAAATTTCGCAGTCCATAATGCCGCCAAAGATATTCACTAAAATTGCTTTTACTTTGGGATCACTAAGGATAATCTTAAATCCTTCCGCCACTTTTTCTTTAGAGGCGCCTCCTCCAACATCTAAAAAGTTGGCGGGCTTTGCTCCAAATACCTGAATGATATCCATTGTCGCCATTGCAAGACCGGCTCCATTTACCATGCAACCAATGGTTCCATCAAGCGCAACATAAGCCAGATCGAACTCATGGGCTTTGGCTTCTCTTTCACTCGTTTGAGTGGGATCATAAAAAGCTTTAATATCGGGATGTCGGAACAGGGCGTTCTCATCTACATTTAGTTTTGCATCCAGTGCAAGAAGCTTATTATCAGGTGTAAGAATAAGTGGATTGATTTCTAAGAGAAGGGCGTCCGTTTCCTTAAAGGCTTTAACTAAATTTTGAATGAGCTTTATGCCTTCTTCAATCACCTCTTTAGGCCATAGCTTTTTTGCAAAAGCATACAGTTCATATTTTCTAAAGGGCCTATCTAAAGGAATGCCTAATTTTAAAATTTTATCAGGGGATGTCTTTGCAACCTCTTCAATCTCCACTCCGCCCTCTTGAGAAGCTATTAAAATCCCTTGGCTTGTTTCTCGATCTAGGATGCAAGAAACATAATACTCTTTTTTTATCTCTTGAAGAGGCGTAACCATGACTTGATTAGCAATGATCCCGGCCGGTCCTGTTTGGTTATTTACGACTTTTAATCCGACAATTTTTTTTGCTAGCTCTCTTAGTTCCTCTCGATTTTTACCAATCTTGACTCCCCCTGCCTTGCCTCTTCCGCCTGCATGGATTTGAACTTTTAGTACCGCCGACTCAATCTTTAGATGATCAAGTGCTTTATCAATTTGATCGGCTTTATTGATAATAAAAAAGGGAGCCGAGGGGATTCCAAAGTTTTTAAGAATTTCTTTGGTTTGATATTCGTGCAGATTCATATTACACTGTATATCTAATTGGATTATTTAAAGGTATTTTGATCATGGTCTTTGGTTTTCTTAAAGCACGTTTTGAAAAAATTCAAAAAGCACTTACTAAATCGAGGCGTTTCTTAGGGGATAAACTTAAGGATCTTTTTAAAGGTAAAGTCGATGAAGCTAAACTCGAGCAGTTTGAAGAGATATTATTTGAAGGGGATCTCGGAGTTAAGCTCGCTCAATCTCTTACAGCAGATCTTAAGGAGAGCCTAAGAGGTAAAACAGAAATCGCAGAAGAAGAAGTAATCACCTTTTTAAAAAATGCCCTCAGTAAAAAACTAGATTTTCCTCCGGCAAAAGAAACACCCTCACCTGCAGTTATTTTAATCGTTGGGGTAAATGGAAACGGCAAAACGACCAGTGTTGCAAAACTGGGTTATCGATTTAAAGAAGCAGGGAAAAATTGTTTAATTGGTGCGGCGGACACCTTCCGGGCTGCCGCTCAAGAGCAGTTAAAAATGTGGGCCGATCGTCTAGAAATACCTTTAGTATCAGGCAAGATGGGAAGTGATCCTTCTGCGGTTGTATTTGATACATTATCTGCGGCAAAAGCACGCTCATCCGATATTGTAATTATTGATACGGCAGGGAGGCTTCATACTAAAACTCCCTTGATGCAAGAACTTGAAAAAATCACCAGAACCTGCGCGAAAGTTTGGCCCGGATCTCCTCACGAAACTTATTTAGTGTTGGATGCAACCGTTGGGCAAAATGCGATCGATCAAGCTAAAGTTTTTAAGCAATTTACCCCTGTCACGGGTCTGATTTTAACTAAATTAGACGGAAGCGCCAAAGGGGGCATAATCTTTCATATTTATTCGGAATTGAACATACCCGTCCGCTTTATAGGGGTAGGTGAAGGCATGGAAGACCTTGAGCCTTTTGACTCTAAAGCTTTTATCAATGGCCTTTTTGATTAAATCCCCCATTTGATTTACCTTTGAGGTATAGGAGGGCCACATTATGAAAAAATTCATAGTTGTCGCTTTTTTAAGTATTGCTCCCCTCTCTTTAGCTGCGGCTGACCAACTCGGAAAAGAAGGTAATACCGAAATCGCAAAAGGTGGAGACCATGGCGGGGGCGGAGGACATCATGGCGGCGGAGGCGGCGGAGGCGGCCATGGGCATGGCGGCGGTGATCATCACGGCGGCGGCTGGGATCGCGGAGGCTGGGGCCATGGTAATAGCTGGGATGGTTATGGCGGTTGGGGATGGGGACCCTCAGTAGGCGTGTACTACGGGCAAGATCCTTATTACTACAACAATAGCTATTATACCCCAGATAATACCTACTATTATTACAATAATACCGATGATGGCGGTTACTACTATAGTCAGTAACTTTGAATTAAAATTATTATTGGAATAAAATAAAGGTAAGAGCGCAGGAAGAGCTCCTTCGAAACCAGGATACCCTTGCATAAACCTTTGGTGTTAAAGCAAAGTTACACCAATGCAAAGATCCTCTAGGAGTTAAGGGTATAAGCTATTAAGTTAGTAACCTCCTGGTTTCGAATACTAATAATGCACTCAAGCAGTAAAGGATAGACAATGAATAAACTATTAGTTGTTTTAGCTTTTTCACTGCCATTAGCTCTTTTCTCAGTGGAAACACTGGGAGCTGATCCCTCAACAGAAATAGCGAAGGGGGGTCATGGAGGAGGCCATAAAGGGGGTGGAGGTCACCACGGCGGTGGAGGCAAACACCACGGCGGCGGTCATCATGGGGGTGGAAAACACCATGGCGGCGGTCATCACGGTCACCACGGCGGCCACCATAATAATTGGAACGGAAATTATGGTTGGGGCGGCGGATGGGGCTGGGGAGCAGCTGCAGTAGCAGCACCCGCGGCATACTATGGATATGAATCGTACAATTACCCTTATTCGACCAGTTATTACCCTTATACGACAAGTTATCAAGGTTACTATTATTTTGATCCGGTTACGGGCGAGTACGTTTATACATATCCTCAATAAGTAGACTTTGGGTGAGCTGTGGTCTTTAAAGGATTATAGCTCGCCCCTTTTTTTCCTTTTTTCTCTCGAAAAACCTTGATCCTGTAGGTCTTTTTAAGTTACATTTTCGGCATGAGTAAGGCACACACTCAAGGCTCACCCCAGAAAATTTTCGGTACAGACGGAGTACGCGGTAAAGCGAATCATGCTCCCATGACGGTAGAAATTGCTTTAGCCCTTGGAAGAGCGGCTGGAAAGATATTTCGCAATAATAAGGGAAAAAGCCGAGTCGTTATCGGAAAAGATACGCGTCTATCGTGCTACATGTATGAAAACGCTTTAATTTCGGGTTTATGCTCAATGGGTGTTGACACCCTCATGTTAGGCCCCTTCCCTACCCCAGGTGTAGCTTTCATCACTAGAGCCTATAGAGCCGACGCAGGCATTGTTATTTCCGCTTCTCATAACCCCTACTACGATAATGGAATCAAATTTTTCTCATCTGAAGGTTTTAAACTTCCTGATGCTGTTGAAAAAATGATGGAAGATTTGGTACATACCCCCGATTTCAACTCAAGCCTACCTGACGATTGGGATATTGGTAAAAACAGTAAAATTAATGATGCCGACGGCCGCTATATTGAATTTGTAAAAGCGACTTTTCCAAGAAAGCTTTCACTTAAAAATTTAACGATCGCACTCGATTGCGCAAATGGGGCGGCTTATAAAGTTGCACCGCTTGTTTTTCGAGAATTAGATGCCAAAGTCCATCTCTACGGAACTTATCCGGACGGGCTTAATATTAACGAAGATTGCGGCTCACTACACCCTGAAACCATTCAAAAAGCCGTTATCGATTATCACGCAGATGTGGGCATTGCTTTAGACGGAGATGCGGATCGTGTTATCTTAGTAGATGAAAATGCTCAAATTGTTGATGGAGATACTATTCTTGCCATTTGTGCGCGCGATTTTAAAAGAAGAGGCATTCTTAAAAATAATTTAGTTGTATCCACTGTAATGACAAATCTCGGCTTTTTAAAAGCCATGAAAGACGAAGGGATTGAAGTAATAAAATCTCAAGTTGGCGATCGATATGTCATTCAAGATATGATTAAGAACGACGCAAATCTCGGTGGCGAACAAAGCGGTCATTTAATTTGTCTAGATCACAACACGACCGGCGATGGACTAGTCTCTGCTCTTCAAGTTTTAAGAATAATGATTGAAACCGATTCTAAACTATCCGATTTATCGACTATTATCAAACGTTTTCCTCAAGCGATTCTCAACGTTAAAGTCAGTAAAAAACCCCCTCTCAGCGAATTCAAAAGCATTCAAAAAGCGATAAAAGATGCGGAAAACCAGTTAGGTGAAAATGGCCTTGTTTTAGTTCGTTATTCAGGCACAGAGTCCATCTGTCGAGTAACCGTTCAAGGCTCAAAACAAAAACAAGTTCATCAACTAGCGGAAATGATCGCTCAAGAAATCAAACAAGTGCTCGGCTAAAAGCAAAAGCTTTGCTGTGTTATAATAGAGGCGTTATGTGTGGGATATTTGGTTACATTGGAAAGAAAAACGCAGCTCAAACGACTTTAACCGGTCTTAAAAAACTCGAATATCGTGGTTACGATTCTGCCGGTATTGCCGGGGTTCAAGACAACAAAATCTTATTTTCAAAAGAAGTAGGAAAGATTGCTGTTTTAGAGCAAGAAGTCGAAAAAAATAAACTCGACTTGCATATTGCTATTGCCCAGACGCGATGGGCCACACACGGAAAACCCTCCAAAATTAATGCCCACCCCCATTTTGATGAAAATCAAACGGTAGCTGTTGTTCACAATGGAATTATCGAAAATTATGAACACCTAAAAGCCGAACTTCAGGCTCAAGGTGTTAAATTTGTTTCCGACACAGACACCGAAGTTGTCGCACATCTCATTGCAAAGCATTATAAAGGTGATTTTTTAAAAGCCGTTCAAGATGCGATCCCCCAACTTAAAGGGGCGTTTGCCATTGCAATGATCCATAAAAATCATCCGGACGAAATCATCGCTGTCGGCCACGAAGCCCCCATGGTAGTGGGCATTTCATCTGGGGAAATGTATTTAGCGTCCGACCCTCAAGCATTAGCCGGCTACACTAAAGAAGTTTTATTTCTTCAGCATAGTGAAATTGCCTGCATCAAAAAAGACAAAGTCGAAATATACAATTCAAGTGAAGGCAAAATTGATAAAAAGAGCGAACAGCTCGATTTAGTCCACCATGAAGCCGAAAAAGGAAAGTTTGCCCATTTTACTTTGAAAGAGATTCACGAACAACCCTCGACTGTAAGAGCCGCTCTTGTTTCTCGATTCCACGATGAATATGGAACAGCAATTTTTGAAAATCTTAACTTTGATGTTTCAGAGCTTTTAAGAGTTCAACGTATCATTATTGTCGCTTGTGGAACTTCATGGCATTCCGGAATTATTGGCGGCTACATGCTTGAAGAAATGGCGCGCATTCCGACTCAAGTTGAAATTGCCTCCGAATTTAGATACAAGAATCCGGTGATTCCTCCCGGCTCTCTCGTAATTGCAATTAGTCAATCGGGCGAAACCGCCGATACGATTGCAGCTGTCCGAGAATTGAAAGCCAAAGGAGCAAAAGTTCTTGGAATTTGTAACGTCACTAATTCTGCTCTTTCTCGAGAAGCAGATGGCGTTATTTATTTACGTGCGGGCCCTGAAATCGGGGTTTGCTCAACCAAAGCCTACACCAGTCAAGTGACCGTGCTTTCCCTTTTTGCGTTAATGCTCGCTCGTATGAGAAATATGTCGAAGCAAGAAGGACAAGAGTTTTTAAATGAATTAAAAGCACTTCCGGAAAAAATCGAAAAAGTTCTTGCTCAAGCTCCTGCTATCCAAAAAATAGCTGACAAATACGCAGAACATAATAATTTCTTCTACATTGGAAGAAATTATATGTATGGAACCTCCCTTGAAGGGGCTTTAAAACTAAAAGAAATTTCCTACATCAATGCAAACGGCTACCCTTCCGGCGAATTAAAACATGGCCCGATTGCTTTAATCGACGAAACAACTCCAACTGTCGCGCTTGTTGCAAATAAAGCGACATTTGATAAATCGCTCAGCAATTTGAACGAGATTAAAGCCAGAAATGGCAAAATCATTGCCATTGCCGAAGAAAGTCAAGCCGCAGCTGTTAAAAAACTTGCCGATGATGTGATTGTCGTTCCTGACACCATCGATCCCCTCAGCACTATATTAAGCGTGATAGCCAGCCAGCTTTTAGCGTATTACATTGCGCTAAAAAGAGGCTGCGATATCGATCAACCCCGAAACCTTGCAAAATCCGTAACTGTAGAATAATTTCATGAAATCACCCGTATTATCAGGCAGTCTTTTAGTGGCTGGCACAGCCATTGGTGGAGGCATGCTTGCCCTACCCGTATTAACAAGTCAGGGCGGCTTTGTTCCTTCCCTCTTTATTTATGTCCTCTGCTGGCTTTTTATGGCAGCTACGGGCTTTTTATTACTTGAATTGACACTCGCTTATGGAAAAGGCTCCAACTTAATTACCATAGCTACAAAAACGCTTGGGATTCCCGGTCAAGTGGTCACCTGGACCCTTTACCTATACATGTTCTATTGCTTAACCGTCGCCTACATGGTCGGTAGCGGCAATATTTTTAACTCCTTTATTGGAAGCGACTCCCCTGCATATGGAATTTTACTCTTTACT
>JAGVJG010000163.1 GCA_020051235.1 Parachlamydiales bacterium
TCCTCTACTTGATCTTTCGCCATAACCTCTGCTCGATCCTTCACCATATGATCCGCGGCTTGATCCTTGACGATCTGAAGGTCCTCTACTTGATCTTTCTCCATAACCTCTGCTCGATCCTTGATTGCCGCGTCCCGTACTTTGATTTCTCTCACCAAAGGATCCGCGACCACCCAAATTACCTTCATTTTCTCGGCTTGAACCTCTAAATTCTCTAGTTGAGCTTTCTTCACTTTGAGATTCTTCGTTCAATTTATTTACAAAACGAGAGGTAGAACGCGCGGGACCTGCTTTTCTCTTTTTTGCAGAAGAAGGACGCTTGTTAGTTGGGTTTTTGTTTTTACTTTGAGAATCCGATCGGCTTCTTGAAGAGCTTAAGGAAGTTTTTATTTTTGCGAGTGTTTTTTTCTTGTAAGCCATATTAATTCTCCTATTCGATAAACTTGTGAGCATATCATTGGATATGCCTCTTTAAAAAGACTAGATCTTTGAAGATTTAAAAATCTGTTTTTTATTTAAAATAGTTTTAAAGCACTAATGATTAGTTCGAATAAATTATTCCTATCATTATTGATAGAAATGTCAAATTTGATCTAACTAGGTGAATTAGAACTGTTTCATTCTTATTAATCTAAGAAGAATGATTTATCTTACTTTAAAAATAAAGAGATGATTTATGTCGTTAAAGGTATCAAACCTTTAACGACATAGAGGACGATTACTTAACTTTAGTAACCATACATAATTTTGAAGGCAACATATCTGGTTTTCTTTCTTGAAAACTGACCTTCAGGTTCATAACCATCATGGGCTTCTATGAAAGCTCTGAGTTTATGACCGTAGGGTTTATTCCATTGATACCCTAGTGCAACAGAGGTATCTAATCCCCAATTGTTGTTTTCGCTATTTTGAAAAAAAGCGGCCACATAAGGCGTCGCTTCTCCTTTAAAGATACAAATCTTGAAGTAGTCTAGGAAGTAATTAAACCCATAGTAAACAAAGTTAGGTTTAACTTTATAACTATCATCAGAACGGAAGACGTAGCCATATCCTAAAAAGGATGTAAGATTCGGATAGAAATCGTATGAAACAGCAAAGTCGACGACTTCCATGCTGGGATTTAAACGTTTAATATCATTTTCAAGTAAGTATTCATCTCCCAAATGAGAGGATTGATGATAAACTCTAAGGCGAGCTGAAAATTCTTCGTTGAAATACGTAAAAGGAAAGGCAACGTAATAATCGGCATTTATTAAAGAAAGCGATTTGGCTCGGGCTTCAAATATGGCCCAAACACACGCCTCCATTCCAAAATAAAGCTGACCGTATTTTACTGATTTAAATTGATACAGTTGAAATTGATCACCGATCGAGACGGGCAAAACAGATATTTTGAAAACGCGATCATACGTTCTATATCCAGCTGAATATCCCAGCATATGAGGCTGAGCCAACATAGTTGGGAAAAACAAACTTAGTTGGGGAAGCAATTCATGTTCGCCCAAGGGTTCAGAAATAGGATTTTGCGGTTCGTAACAAGTATCAAATTGTATAGGATACTCACAAAGTTCCTGTAAATACGTTTGGATATCGTCACAGTTTATATCTTGAGGCCAGTTATAGATAATAATCTGGTTGTCTACGACTTCAAATTCGATCTCATTCGTTGAAAAACGATCTTCAAGTTTGGAATAAATATAACCTCTTGAAAAATCTGCATCACTTGCAAAAATGTAGATGGGAATAAAAAATAGGAGCCAAAAATTTTTCATAGGGTGAACCAACTTTTAAATTTTGGAGAGTTAATTGTATGCTTTATAAGTATTCTTAAAAACCTTATTCGCTTTGGATCATGTCAAGCGGATAAGGATGTTCAATTTTCTCTTCGGAAAAACGCCTCCAGATGGTGAGGAGAACATCATTTTGCATGTCCATTTTTCCAACAGTAAGATCATCTACCCAAAACTGAAGCAGAAATTGTGCTCCATTGTCGGTAAATTTTTCTAGATAACAAGCAGGAGCAGATAATTTAGAGCAGTTAGGATGATTAATGACTGCATCTAAGATAATTTGTTTGGCATTTTCTAAATTCGATCGAAAGGCAACCTTGATAGTTAAATCGGTTCGCAATCTACGATCGCGTGCGGTCCAATCTATCACTGATTTTGTTAAGAGATCTTCATTGGGTACTACCATCTCTCTTCCGTCGTCAGTGTCAATAACCGCGGCTCTTGCTCCCAGATGGCGAATCCAGCCGGGTTTAGAACCACCCACTTCAACTAAGTGTCCTACTTTTACATTTTGCTCAAATAAGATGATAAAGCCGCTAATAAAATTGGCCGCAATTTTTTGAAGGCCTAAACCGATACCAATACCGATTGCGCCTCCTACAATGGCAAGTGATCTGAGTTCGATGCCAAGGAGGTTGAGAGTCATCAAAACGACCGAAGTATAAATAATGACCTGAGAGATATTTTCAAGAAGATCGCGAATCTCAGGCGTGATTTTTTTCTGACTATCAAGAAAGAGGTTAAGGGTTTGACTTAAAAATCGTGCCAGCCAAAAAAGACACGTGCCTATGAGAAGGCCTTTTAGAATCAAATAAATTGATATATTCACTTCCCCAACAGGAAATCCAAGGGAGTCTAGGTAATGAATAACA
>JAGVJG010000146.1 GCA_020051235.1 Parachlamydiales bacterium
GATGTAACCATCGTTGATTTCAAAAGCTATATTCCTAAAGTTCAACCCACCCTTTGGGTCGCAAATCCTCCTTATGGAAAACGTCTTGATGAAGAAGAAGATTTAATTCCTCTTTATCGAAGCTTAGGCGATTTATTCAAAAAGTATTCTCCTAACCGGGCCTTTGTATTAACAAGTTCAATGCCCCTAAGCAAAGAGGTGGGATTGAAGGCTTCTAAACGACATGTGGTTTCTCATGGCGGCCTCGAAGCTAGATGGCTTGAATACGTTCTGTATTAAAATTATTTTTTTATGGCATGGTGATCCTTTTGGAGGAAATCTATGCTGGTAACTCTTTCTGAGAAGTGTTTCGGAACAATTCCAACTTATAAACCTACTGTGTTGATAACTTCAGTAGCTTTAGCCGCTCTAAGCGGACTTATTGGTTTTGGATCATCAATTTTATTAGGCAGCTTGTCTGTTGTTAATCTTGTCGCTCTTGCGATTGCAGGCGTATTTCTAGTTTCAAGTATTTTGATGCTTTTGTTCTGCAAAAAGACAGAGGAAAATGCGTCTGTACTTTCTAGTTGGTCGAATGGAGGTAAAAAACTTGAGTTAAATATGCGCTTAGGAAATCCGGCCGACATTATACCTCAAATTATCGACGAAGGAATCGAGTTGACGTTGGATAATGGGGAGATACAGGTAATTAAATTTGAAGATATTCCCGCATTTAAAGAACTATCACCTGCTGGAAGTAAAGACAATTACATCAAACATGATCCAAAAACGTGGATTAATAATTTACAAATAGAAGAAATCACATTTTTAAATAGAAATGGGACTTCTTATATTTTTATTCACTTTGGTCAGCTTCCTGTTGGTCCTTGAGTCGAAGGATAAGCGTTGTAAGGAACAGGCTGAGGTTGAGGAGCTGCAGGGGGAAGCGAATAGGTTCCTCCTGGGCTCTGATAATAACTGTTTAAAGGACGATGATTATATTTATCGCCCGGACGAGTATTTGGCCAATTAGGATCGTCAAAATAGTTGTTAGAGGAAGGATCATTTGGAAAAGCATATCCTTGTGTGTTATATCCGCCTGCAGGATAGTTTCCATGTTCAGAATCCGGCACTATGTGGTCTTCCATATTAAAAGCGGCGAATAAGGGAAGAGCAGCAAAAGTTGCTATAATCAGTTTTTTCATAGGACCCTCCAACTCTTTCTTTTAACGTAAAATTCAATTTTTTTAATCTCTTCAACGCAAATTACTGACTATTAGGCCAATTAGGATCGTCAAAAAGCCGTTCCTGGGGGAAAGGTTCGTAATAATAGTAAGGACTGTAGCCATAAGAACCGTAACCAGAACCATAACCGTAACCCGACCCATAATAAGAAGAAGGATATCCTCCATATGTAGGGGTATAAGTTCTATAAACGAGCCCTTTATTATTATAGGTTGTAACAGAATAGCCGCTTGGATCGTCGGGGTAGCCGTATGGCTGTCTTTGTTCGGAAGGGTAAACGTTTTGTCTTCCCATATCCTTCGGAACTATATGGTCATTAATATCGAAAGCATAGAGAGGCAAAATTAAGAGGAGAAATAAATAATAAAACATACTACCTCCTACTTGGTATTATACCCCTTTTTTAATATGTTGATATTATATGAAGATGCCTCTTCTAACTCCTTCTGGCTTTGAATATGTAGAGGGAATCGACTCTGATATCGACTTATTCAACGTACTTACACAAAATCTTAATAAATCGATCTCTTTTTTCGAGTCAGCCATTGAAGACCAAACTTGGTCTTATCAACATATTGAATTTGTTAAATTATTCACTAAATGGCTGACCAATCTCTATTTTTATGGACGACTGACAGAAGAAGGGGCTTTGAAAGTTCAAAAAATGCTCATCAATCAAAAAGATTGGATCTATCCCCATTTGATAAGAGATTTTGAATTTGAAATTGAAAATGAAAAAACCGCTGTAAATTCATTAATAATGGGGACTTCTTCAAGTTATCTTGCATCAATTATTCGAAACGCGGCGGAAAATAATTTTCATAAAGCAAAACTAGAAAACATCGATCCTCTCGTCGCAGATGCTTTATTTCAGGGAATTGAAAATGAGTACGATCATTTTCCAAATATGGGCTTTGATATGCTGACGCAAATGGCAATCAAAGCAAGAGGCTGGGGACTTGAAGAAGGATATATTGAAGCAGAAAAGTTAATGGCTCGTTATTTAACCCCTGAAAATGCCCTTGATAATGTCCTTTTGGCAGAAAAAGAAGGGCTTAGTAATTTTAAAGGTTTAGCCTGTCATTATTATTCAAACTTAGCCCATGGATTTTCCCTGATCTCAAATGAAGGAAATCTCACGGCTATTTTCAGCAATTTTAAAACGCTTACCACTCTTGAACAATATAAAAAAATTGCGCCCTACATCACAGACATAAAATTTAAAGGAAATCTTCCTCGAGAAGAAGGATTTGATGAAGTAATTACATTGACTCCGAAATGTCGGGGCATTGATTTAGGAGAATCTTTGGTTCCTCCTTATTGGGAGAAAATTCCTGCAAATATTGAGAGATTGAGCATTCATCGTGTTGAATGGCTCACTGAAAATAATTTAGAAGAAATTGCCCATAGGTTTTCCAAATTAAATTCTCTGGATTTAGGGGATAATACGTATTTGGGATTTCAAGAATTAAATGTGTTAAACCAATTTAAGCTCTTAACGCAACTTAGCCTTTCCGGTTGTAATCAAATCGGTGATACAGAACTTTTAATCGCTTTAAACTCTCAAGAAAATTTACAACGGCTCTTTTTGAGAGGTTTGAATCGTGTAACTTCAGCAGGTCTTCAGAAAGCCCTACAATCCTTCAAAGATCTAGTGGATATCAATGTTTCCTTTACAGGAGCTGACGACAGTTTTCTTTCGCTTTTACTTAACAACAATCCTCGTCTAAGAAGAGTAAATGTTGATAGCACCGAGGTCTCTTCAATCTACTTAGATTCCGTTAAAAAGAAGCGCCCTCTAATACATTTTGAATATCCTTTTTGATTTGAGCTTTCAAATCTTCAGGAGATTTGAATTTCATTTCAGGTCTAATGTAGCGGACAAATTCTATTTGCGAGAGATCGGTAATTGCAGGCGGTAGTTCTAATAGATGCACTTCCAGCACAGGTGATCCTTCGCGGCTAAATGTAGGTGCAAAACCCCAATTCGCTATCGCTTTAAAAGGAGTGTTTCCGCTCCAATAATTCACTTGATACACACCGAAAGGGGGATGAGTAAGATGATCGAGTTTAAAATTTAGAGTGGGAAAACCTAATTTTTTACCAACACCCTCTCCTTTGATTTGATGAAGTTCAAGAAGATAGGGTCGATTCAAAAGTTGGGATACTTTTTTGAAATCTCCCTTTTTAATGGCCTCTCTAACTTCGCTAGAAGAAATAGTTTTGCCGTCCTTTTGCGTGGGTGGAAAGCGAACGAGCTCAATGGATTCAAATTCTTTTGATTTACGATCAGAGCCAATCTTACCGTCGTAACCCAAGAAAAGGGCTTTGGCGTCGATATGTTTTTGAAGCGTATTTATAAATTGATCGGCCGTTTGTTTTGCAAATTCGGAAGTGAAATCATAAACCACTACATGATCAATCCCTTCATCCTCAATTAATTTTACTCTTTGTTCTAAGGGTATAATGAGTGTTTTGGGTTTACTTGGAGTGAGGAGAGTGGAGGGATGATCGACAAATGTGAATACAACCGATTGCATATTTAAACAAGAGGCGTGTTCTGAAATGCTATTCAATAAGGCCTTGTGCCCTAAATGCACTCCATCAAACATGCCAACGGTTAAAAGAGAAGGGCCGAGCGTGGGTAAACGGTTATAATACCGCATTTAAATAGATAAATAAGGGGTTAGATCGCTTGCTTGCATTGAAGTGAATAATGCCGATCCATCGACACTCTTGGCAAGTGTAAAATCACCTGAATGAGTGCGGTGGAGCGCCGTTAAGGTTGCAAAGCTATCTAATTTGATCCCTATATCATGAGCAAGTGAGCGGATATAGGTTCCTTTTGAACATTTAACTTGGAGTTCTAGTTTTGGGTA